>CAZVMS010000317.1:0-24973 GCA_964628795.1 uncultured Haloferula sp.
GAGAGTTTCTTTTCGTCGATCTTGTCCTTGGCGCGGCCCACGAGCGAAGGAAACCAGAAATCAACTAACAGTACAAGTGACGGTTTTGTCACATTCAGAAATTCGTTTCAACAAGCAGCGAGCATGCCGAACACTACTGGGGTGGGATGGGCCTTTAGGAACTTATTTCGGTTTTTTACGATGAACTGAAGGGGGATGAAGAAGAGCCCGATGACTTCTCAAATTCTTTCTTGCCTTGCGGAACTTTCAGAAGATACTGAAAGAAAAGAAAGCGAAAGTCCATGAAGGTACCTCGGGAAATTGAAGAAATTGAAGGAATTGAAGGAATTGAAGTGAACTTTCTAACATCATGAATCCACTCCATCTTGAAATCGCTCTGAGGATCGCCGGGATCATGCTGGTTGGTCTAACAGCGGCGAATTTTGTCGCGGCGAAGCGCTGGAACTATGCGCGGAATCTTGCGGGCTCGGCGGTGATTGTGCGGCAGGTTTTTTATGTCCACTGCGCTTACATCGTGTCGATCGTTCTGGGGCTGGCGCTGCTTTGCCTGGGGTGGCCGGGCTTGTTGAGGGAAGCCGGGATGGGGCGGGTGCTTAGTGGGTTCTTTGGAGTGTTTTGGGCGAGTCGGGTGCTGGTGCAGATGAGCTACTACGACAAGGAGACGCGGCGTCGTGATCGGGGGTGGGATCTCTTTTTCTTCGGCATCTTTGCTTATCTCAGTTTGGTGTTTTTCTTAGCCGCATTTCTTCCATGAAAGAGCTAATTCAGATCGGATTGTTAGTCGGTGGGTGGTCGCTGATGATTCTTTGCATTGGGAGTTTCTGGATTCCCAAGGTGCTTGCCTGGCGGGAGAAGTTGGCGGGCTTGACGCCGCTGATGCGGGAGTTGTGGTGGACGTATTCGATCTATGTTTGGAGCAGCCATGTATTCTTTGCGGTGCTGGCGCTGGGCTTTGGGGATTGGTTGATGGGAGGCTCGGGGGCGGCGACGGCGATGTCGGTCTTCATGCTTTTGTGGTGGGCGGTGCGCTTGTGGCTGCAGTTCTTTGGTTTTGATTTGGGGGAGATCGAGGGAAGCATGGCAAATCGGGTGGCGAAGCATTTGCTGACGCTGTTGTTTGTCGGTCTGGTGGTGCTTTACGGCTTGTTGGTCGGCTGGAATCTTGGGTGGTTTGGGCAAGGAGGGCTGTTATGATATGGGTGATTTTGGGGTTGGTGGCGATGGGGATTGGGAGTGGTCCCTTGCTTGCGAAGGTGGAATCGACGTGGCTTCGGAGGCTTGTGAGTTGGTTGCTGTTAGGGGTTGCGGTTTTTGTGGCGGATCGGGTGATGGGGGAGGTGGATGCTTTGTTACGGATGATTGGGATTTGCTGTGTGCTGCTCGCTTGTATGAAGGGGCTGGTGTATGCGGAGTGGGCTGGGGCTCAGCGGCTGAAAGTGGGGCCGTATCTGGTGTTTTCCTGCTGCTGGTTCGGGATGGATCCGGGGAGCTTTCGGGTGAAGCGGGCGGGTTTGAGTTGGAAGGGCGATGTGTTTCAGGGGCTTGGGCTGATGGCGGTGGGGACTTTGGGGGCGTGGTTGGTTTGGTGGATGGGATGGCGGCAGATTTTGGTGATGTTTCTGCCGATGAGTCTTGGCTTTCACTTCGGCGCGCTGCGGGTGCTGAAAGGCGGGCTGCGGGCGGCGGGGTATCCGGTGCGGACCTTGTTTCCGAATCTGCTCATGGCGCAGGGGTTTGGTGACTTTTGGAGTCGGCGCTGGAATGTGGGATATTCGCAGATGATGCAGCGGCTTATGGGCAGGCCGGTGGGAAACTTGTTCGGGGAGAGTGCGGGGGTGATGGCGGTTTTTGTGGGGTCGGGGATCTTGCACGAATTGGCGATCACGTTGCCGGTGAGGGCTGGGTTTGGGTGGCCGACCTTGTTTTTCACGGTGCATGGGTTGCTGACGGTCTTGGAGCGGCGACTTGGGCGGCCGCTGGGGAAGGTGCCGGCTTTGCTTGCGGTGGCGGTTCCCTTGGGGGTGCTGTTTCCTCCGGCGTTTCAGAGTGAGGTGATTGCGAGGTGTCTTGGGGTTTTTGGAGGGTGAGTTTCATCCGACCTCCCCGACTTCCGACTTCCGATGGCTACGGGGTTGATAAGTGGGCGAGACGCCCACGGTCATTAGAGATCTTGATTCACGATTCACCAGTTTTTCAACAACACGCCCCTCCGCCGGGAACAAAAAGATGCCAGAACAAAAAGATGCCGCAAAAACAGAAAAGGATGCAAAAAACGATGCCATGCAAAAAACGATGCCAGGCAAGCAGTATATTGACGGCAGGAGCCAACTTTGCTAAAGATCGCGTAACACGATGAAGACCAACGAAGAAAAGGTGAGCGATCCAGTTGAGAAAGCAGGGCTTGCAACAGCCCCGGTGTCGGGCGGATTTCGGCGTGGGAAGGGGCTTGGGCGCAGGCGGATTCTGGGGATGGAGGGGCAGTCGAATTGCTATCATGTGATGAGCCGGACGGCGGGTGGAGAAATGCTCTTTGGCGATGTGGAAAAGGAGGCGTTTCTGCGGGTGATGCGCCGTTTGGAGCGGTTTGCGGGTGTCGAGATTCTGACTTTTGCGATGATGGGCAATCATTTCCACCTTCTCGTCCGCGTGCCGGATCGGACGAGGTTTCTGCGCCGATTTGAGGGGCCTGAGGGTGAGGAAAAGTTGCTGGAGCACCTGACGCGACTTTACCCGAAGGCTTATGTGACGGCGCTTAGGCATGAGCTTTCCGATTTGCGCTCGAAGGGCATGCATGGGCCAGCGGAGGAATTGCTGGAGCGCTATCGGAGCCGCTTCTGCAATCTTTCGCAGTTTGTGAAGGAGCTGAAGGAGCGCTTTTCGCGCTGGTTCAACAAGCATCATGGACGGCGGGGAACCCTTTGGATGGATCGCTACAAAAGCCTGCTGGTACAGGATGGCGATGCGCTAAGAACGATGGCGGCTTACATCGATTTGAATCCTGTTAGGGCAGGGCTGACGAAAGACCCGAAGGACTACCGGTGGTGTGGATATGCGGAGGCGCTAGCAGGATCGAAACGGGCGCGGCGTGGGCTTTGTCGAGTGGTGGATTCGCCGCTTGATTCGTGGAATGACAAGGCGGGGTCATCGAATCTAACAGCCTCCGAGTGGTATCGCTGCTGGTTGTTCGGAGAAGGTGTGGAGGTAGAAGCGTCTGCGGTTTCCTCGGGGAGGAAAGGGATTTCTACGGATGCAGCGAAGAAGGTTTTGGAGGCTGGAGGGAAGCTGAGTTTGGCGGAGTTGCTGAGGTGTCGTGTGAGGTATTTCAGCGATGGGGTGGCGATTGGGAGTCGGAGTTTTGTGGAAGGGGTGTTTGCTGAGCGGCGGGAACATTTCGGAGCGAAGCGGAAGGACGGGGCGAGGAAGATGAAGGAGGTGGAAGGATTGGAGTTGTTTTCGCTGCGGGCGTTGAGGATCAGGGCGATGGAGTGAGGCGGTGAGGAGAGGGCGAGTGAGCGGTTTGAATTGCCAGTCTAGCTTTGGGCCGCTTGGATACCGGCGCACCTGCCGATGGCTGAAAATTCTCCGTCCCAATCCAAGCGTTCCGTGTTCTTTCGCCGACTGGCGAGCACACTCGGTTTGTGGGCGCTTGTCGCTGCGGGTTTGTGGAGCCAGCAGGCTTGGGCTTATGTCGGATTGGTCGGGTTGCTGACGCTGCTTTCAACAATCGAGTATTTCCAAATGCTCAAGTTGGGCGGTGTGAAGTGCTTTCCTCGATTTGGGATCGGTTTGACGGTGGCTTATTGCGGGCTGCTCTACTGGATGCTGTTAGGGAATGGGAAGATGGGTTCGGGTGGAGGTGTTTCGCTTCCGGCTGGACTCGATGGAGCTGCGGTTTTTTTGGCAGCAGCGGGAGCGTTCACTTTGCAGCTCCGGCACCCGCTTCGTGGCTTGGAGCCGCTGCAAGCCGTCGCATTTAATGTGCTCGGCTTTGTCTATGTGGCGCTGTGTTTCAATTTTACGGCACGTCTGGTGTTTCTGGTTCCGGGTGATGGTCAGGTGCCGGGTGCGATGCTGCTGCTTTGGTTGATCGCGGTGACAAAATTCACGGACATGGGGGCTTACATCACCGGTTCGATGATCGGAAAGCGGAAGATGATTCCGCATGTGAGTCCCGGAAAGACATGGGAAGGATTCTTTGGTGCGTTGTTCTTTTCGCAACTGGCGGCGTGTGGATTGTTCGCGCTGATGCCGGAAAAGCTGGCAGCGCTTGGTGGCTGGCCACATGTCATCGTGCTTGGTTTCATTCTGGCGCTGCTGGCGGTGGTCGGCGATCTGGCGGAGAGTGTGGTGAAGCGCAGTCTCGGCGCGAAGGACTCGGGTAACATGCTGCCGGGGATCGGTGGGTCGCTTGATCTAATCGATTCGCTCTGTTTCACCGCGCCGGTGCTCTACTTTTATCTAAAATGGGTGACGCTGTGAGGAAGAAAGTGGTGCTGTTGGGGTCGACCGGGTCGATCGGATGTTCGACGCTTGAAGTGGCGCGGCAGATTCCTGAGCGAGTGGAATTGGTCGGATTGGCGGCGAACGCCAGCGTCGGAAAACTCGTCGAGCAGGTGCGCGAGACGGGGGTGAAGCATGTGGCGCTGGCCGATGTTTCGAAAGAGGCGGGGCTGCGTGCTTTGTTGCCCGATGGCGTGAAGTTATACGTCGGTAATGAAGGCCTGATCGAATTGGCGGCTCTAACAGGTGCCGATGTGGTGTTGGTGGCAATCGTTGGAACGGCGGGCTTGGGGCCGGCGCTGGCGGCGATCGAGGCGGGTAAGGATCTGGCGGTGGCTTCGAAGGAGATTCTGGTGATGGCGGGCGAGATCGTCACGGCTGCCGCTGAGAAGCACGGCGTGAAGATTTTGCCGGTCGACAGCGAGCACAACGCGATTTTCCAATGTCTCGATGGTCATCGTGGGGGAGAGAAGGAAGTCTCGCGGCTGATTCTAACAGCTTCGGGTGGGCCGTTTAGGACTTGGCCGGCGGAGGATTTGAAAGCGGTTACGCTTGAGCAGGCTTTGAAGCATCCGACCTGGGAGATGGGGCGGAAGATCACGATCGATTCGGCGACGCTTTTCAACAAGGGGCTGGAGATGATCGAGGCGCGCTGGCTCTTTGGGATCGGCATGGAGCGGATCGATGTGGTGGTGCATCCGCAGAGCATCGTGCACTCGATGGTAGAGTTCGTGGATGGCTCGGTGCTGGCGCAGTTGAGCCGCACGGACATGTGCTTTCCGATCCAGTATGCGCTAACTTGGCCGGACCGGGTTCCGGGTGGGCTGAAGCCGCTGGATTTCAGCGAGCTGGCGAAGCTGGAGTTTGAAAAGCCGCGCGACGAGGTGTTCCCGGCGCTGGGCTTGGCGCGGCGGGCTGGTTTGGAAGGGGGGACCTTGCCGGCGGTTTTCAATGCGGCGAATGAGGTCGCGGTGGATGCTTTTATCGAGCGTCGGATCGGGTTCACGGAGATCTGGGCGGTGGTCGGTGAGACGATGGCGGCTCACGTGGTCGGGGCTGCGGATTCGCTGGCGGGTCTGATCGAGGCGGATGCCTGGGCGCGGCTGAAGGCGGCGGAATTGCTTGAGGCTTGCCGTGCCTGATCCGGTGGCTGTTTTTCCACCATGAAGCTTCCGACATTCCTCCTCTGACTTGGTGTGGTTTTAGCCGAGGGCGTGATTTTTTTATGAGTCAGGTGATCCTGCGATGAATCGCGAGGTGGCACCGGGTGGAGCCTTGAGTGGATCCGGTTGGCAGTTTCAGGGGGAATTCGGGAGTTTTCTCGGAACGATGATTTCCCCAAGCCATTTCATCACCGCGCAACACATCGGTGTGGCTTCGATCTTTATTTGGAAGGGGTATTTTAATGGAGGGAGTGATGCGATCTGCAATGTGGATCGCTCGGTCAATGGCGGCGTCGGTTATTGGAATATCGCCGGAACGGACCTCCGGATTTTTGAAGTGACCGGGACCTTTTCGTCATTTGCCACGCTTTATACCGAAAGCGACGAAGTCGGTAAGGACTTGGTGGTGATGGGGCGTGGAACTCAGCGTGGGGCGACGGTGGACCTGGCGTCGATCGAGAAGGGCTGGAGGTGGGGCGCGGCAGACAATACGGGCCGCTGGGGAACCAATCAGGTGTCCATTACGACGTCGTATGCGGGCGCCGAGTATTTGAAGGCCGATTTTAATGCGGGTGGCGGTGCCTACGAGGTGAGGCTGGACCTTGGTAGACGACGAGGTGGACGACGTGCCGAGCGGCTTCTACTCGACGAGAATCAGCGCCTATCATTCTCAGATTGCGGCGATTACGGGGGTTCCTGAACCGAGTGTTGGAATCCTGATGCTGACAGTGCTTCCACTGCTTTCACGTCGTCGGCGTTGACGTCGGCGAGGGGATGGAGTCCCATCTCCGGGATGTCGAAGGATTCGGGAAAACGCGGGAATGTTGGTAGCTCGCTGAAGTGGTTGTTCGGATACCTGCGTCCTTATCGGGCGATCTTTATCCCATCGCTGATCGCGCTTTTTGTCACGGCGGCTTTGTCGCTGGTGTTTCCACTGATCCTGAAGGACTTGGTCGGTGACCCTGCCGATGCTTGGAAAAATGGGGTTGATGCCCAGAAAGTGAAGGAGGGGCTTGACGAGAACATGAAGTGGCTGGTCGGAGCATTGAGCCTCCAGGCTTTCATTGCGTTTTGGCGGGTTCTTGGGTTCATGAAGTCCGGTGAAGCGGCGCTCAACGATTTGAGGCGTGATCTTTTCTCGCACATGCTGCGGCTTCCGGTTTCGTTTTTCCAAGAACAGCGATCCGGTGCCTTAAGCACGAGAGTGGCGGGTGACCTCGGAGTGGTTCGTGAGGCGCTGATGAACACGGTGCCGCAGATGGTCCGGCAGATGGTGATTCTGGTGGGTGGTCTAACGGCGGTGTTTTTCTTCTCGTCGAAGCTCGCATTGGTGATGCTTGGCAGTATTCCGTTGGTGGTGCTGGCTGTGGCGATCTTTGGGCGGAAGGTGCGGGCGAGGTCGAAGGACGCTCAGGACGCGCTGGCCGATTCGGGGACGGTGATTGAGGAGTCGGTTCAGAGCATTACCGATGTGAAGTCGTTCGGTAACGAGGCTTTTGAAGAACAGCGCTACTCTTCCGCGCTTGAGCGCTTTTTTTCGGTGACGATGAAAGGGGCTTTGGCTCGTGCGTTCTTTCTTTCTTTCATCATTTTCGTGATGTTTGGGACGATTGCGTTCGTGGCGTGGTTTGGTGCAGGAATGTTGGTCCGCAGGGAACTTACTCAGGAGGAGTTCCTCGCCTTCATTCTCTTTAGTATCTTTGTGGGGGCGTCACTGGGGTCATTCCCGGAGATCGTCTCGCAACTGCAGGCGATGAGTGGGGCGAGCGAGCGGATTCGGGAGATCCTCCAAGATGAGACGGAAGCTTCCGGTGGAGAAAAAATTGGGAACTTGTCGGGGGCGCTTGCCTTTGAAGGAGTTCATTTCCGCTATCCATCAAGGCCCGATCAGGCGGTGATCAAGGGACTCGATTTCGCCGTTGATGCCGGTCAGCGAGTGGCGCTTGTGGGGCCTTCGGGGGCGGGCAAGTCGACGGTCTTTTCGCTGATCCTTGGTTTTCATCGGCCCGGTGAAGGTAAGGTGGCTTTCGATGGTCGTGATGCCGCGTCGCTGGATCTGGCGTCGCTTCGGTCGCAAATCGCGGTGGTGCCTCAGGAGGTGCTGCTCTTTGGTGGCACGATCCTTGAGAACATCGAGTATGGGCGACCTGGGGCGAGCAAGGAGGAGATCGAAGCGGCGGCGAAGGAGGCCAATGCTGATGATTTCATCGCGGCCTTGCCGGAGGGTTATCAAACGATGGTTGGCCCTCGCGGCGTGAAAATTTCGGGAGGCCAACGTCAGAGGATCGCGATTGCGCGGGCGATTCTTTCCGACGCCCGGATTTTGTTGTTAGATGAGGCGACCAGTTCGCTCGATACCGAGAGCGAGCGACTGGTGAATGAAGCACTCGAGCGCTTGATGAAGGGGCGGACAAGTCTGGTCATCGCGCATCGCCTTTCGACGGTGCGGGATGCGGACAGGATTCTCGTGATCAATCACGGTCAACTCGTCGAGAGCGGCACTCACGACGAATTGATGGCGCGGCAGGGGACCTATCGCTTATTGGCAGAGACGCAGTTGGCGTAGAGTCACGGCACGCGGGCGTGCCGCTTGCTAGTTGCGGACGCCTTCTGACTCGATGAGTTCCTCGAGTTGCTTGGCCATGGATTGGGCCTTCTCGGGGTTCTTGTTGATCAGGTTGGTTGTCTCGCTCGGGTCGTTCTCCAGGTTGTAGAGTTCAGGTTTTGGGGCGGGTCTCTTGCCTTTCTTTGGCCGATGAAGGGGCTCATTGGAGATGTATTTCCAGTTGCCTACTCGGAGCGCGAAAGTGCGGGCTTCCTGGATCATGTAGGGCAGGCCTTTTTCATCTTCTCCGAGGAGGGCAGGCAGCATGTTGCGGCTGTCCTTGGCTTCATGGTCGGCGAGCTCGATGTCTAACAGGCTGGCGAAGGAGGCGACGAAGTCGATTTGGTTAACCATGGCACTGCTCGTACCGGGTTTGATTTTCGCCGGCCAGCGGATGATCAATGGGACGCGGGTGCCGCCTTCGTAGATTTGATATTTCCCACCGCGCCAGATGCCCGAGCCGTCGTGACCTTGGTCGACCTCCCTGGTGGATGTGGGAACGATGGTGCCGTCTTTGTAGCCGTCGTCATAGACTGGACCGTTGTCGCTGGAGAAGATGACGATGGTGTTCTCGGTGAGTCCGTGCTCTTCGAGGGACTTCATGATTTCACCGGTGGCCCAGTCGAATTGCACCATCGCATCACCACGGAAGCCGAGCTTGGTTGAGCCCTTAAAGCGTGGATGCGGGGCGCGGGGGACGTGGATGTCTTGGGAGGCGAAATAGAGGAAGAAGGGCTTGGCCTTGTTCTTGGTGATGTAGTCTTTGGCTTGTTTGACGAACACGTCGGCCATGGTTTCATCATTCCATAGGGCAGACTTGCCGCCCGACATGTAACCGATCCGTCCGATGCCATTGATCACGCTGTTGTTGTGACCGTGGGTGCTCGGGTAGTAGGTCATCGCATCGGCGTTGGTGATCCCGTTCGGATACTGAGTGCTGCCGGGCTTTTGGACATCGGCGAGTTTGTTGCCAACATAGAGCGGGTCCTTAGGATCGAGTCCGACGACGTGGTGTCCATCGAGGTAGACACAGGGAACCCGGTCGTTGGTGGAGGGGAGGAGGAATGAGGAATCGAATCCGATTTCGAGAGGGCCGGGTTTGACGGTGCCGTTCCAATTCGTCGGCACGCCCTTTTTGCCGATGCCGAGGTGCCATTTTCCGACCACTCCGGTGGCGTAGCCTGCTTTCTTGAAAAGCTTTGGTAGGGTGAGGACATCGGTGGGGATGGAAAGGGGGGCATTCGGCGGAAGAATGCTGACCCCGTGGCGGAAGCCGTGAACCCCGGTGAGCAAGCTGAAGCGGGATGGCGAGCAGGTGGCAGCGGAGCAGTGGCCGTCGGTGAAGTTCAGGCCTGCGGCGGCGAGGGCGTCGATATTTGGCGTCTTGATCAGCGTCGCTCCATTTACGCCGACATCATTGAAGCCGACGTCGTCACCGTAAATGATCACGACATTCGGGCTCTCGGCTGCGGAAAGAGTGGCCACTCCGCAAAAGATGGAGGCACTCATGCAAATGAGGATTGATAGAGATTTCATACGGGATCGGTTTCCTACTACCGGGGGAGGTCGATTGTTTCAGGGAACCGGTCGGGATGGGCAAAAAGTCCCTTGTGGCAAAGGACGCCAGTCTCAGAGGATGGAGCAGTCGGCTTGGCGGTTGGTGACGCCAGTAGGAAAAAGAACGTACGCGGACCGGGACTGAGGCTCCTTCGTCGCCTCCATGCGGAATAGGTCGCGAAGCTCCGATTGATGGATGTCGTCACGGATGACAGGATGCATTCAAACCCGCCTCCACTTCGCTCCGGAAGGTCCTCCTCCCAGTCCGCTTAAGGTAATGGACATCCAAGTGGCGGGAGTTGTTTTGGCGGTTGGTGACGCCAGTAGGAAAAAGAAAGTACGCGGACCGGGACTCGAACCCGGGACCAGTCGGTTAAAAGCCGAATGCTCTACCAACTGAGCTATCCGCGCGTTTTGTTGCCCGAAGGCGGGGAGGGGGTAGGGGTGAGGTGATCTTTTGGCAAGACCAAATTCCTATCCAATTTCTAGATATTTTCCGACCCAATCCATAAAGTCCCAGAGGTCAGTTGAGGGTCGATCTAAGAGATAGGCATCGATTCCCGCGGCTTTCGCGCCGATCAGGTCGGCTTGCTTGGAATCTCCGACGTGGAGCAATTCCCCTGCTTCGAGTTCGAGAATTTTGAGGGCTTGCGTAAAAATGGCGAGTGAAGGTTTCCTCGATCGAGCGCTCGCGGAGGTGATGATCTCTTCAAATCTGAGACCGTGGCCATCGATGATCCGATGGAGGCGGAGGTCAAAGTTTGAAGTGACGACGCATCTCAGGCCGAGTTCGCTGACCCGGCTCAAGACGGATGTGACTTCAGGGAAAACCCTCCATGACTCGGGTTTGGCGTAGTGGTGAAAAAGTTCGTGAAAGGCTTCGTCGGGCACGGGCTGAGCGACGGTGGATTCGACCACAATGCGCCACCATTGCCGCTCGGCGTGGTCTCCGTCCTGATCGTCTTCATAGATTGGTTGCCCGGCGTTTTTGAAGGCCTGCGGAAACGATGCCGCGAGCTGGGCGGGATCGAGCGGTCCGAGGTGGGGTGAGAGAAGGCGGGCGTAAGTTCCGGCGACCGGTTCCGCAGGTTCGATCAAGGTTCCGGCGGCGTCGAATGAAATGGCCTGAATCATGGCCGAATTCTGAAGTTGGACGGGCTCGAGGTCGAGACGCGGCGCGATAAATCATGGAGGTTGGCCAGAGACGGGCAGGAAGTCCCCGGGATTAGGTGTTTTTTTGGGCTGCTGAGTGGGGAGATTGGACTTGCAACTCAGGGCGTTCCGGCCTAGAGCCTCCGGCGATCAAACTTCCGGTGCAACTTCGGAGTGGGCGAAAACCCACTCTTTTGCGTCTCTAGACATCTCCTTTTCTGCCTCAAGCCAAGCTATGACCAACGACATCGTCGCTCTCATCGATTATTACGAGAAAGAGAAAGGCATCGACCGAGACAAGGTCGTCGCCGCGCTCGAGTATGCCTTCATTTCCGCCTATCGTAAGATGGTTCCGGGTGCCGATGCGATCGAAGTGCTTCGCGCTGAGGTGGATACAAAAAAGGGCGAAACCCGGATCCACGCGACACTGCGCGTGGTCGCGGATGAAGACTACGTCGACAAGTTCAACGAGGTTCCGATCAAGCTCGCTGCCAAGCGCAACGCTGATGCGCAGTTGGATGGTGAGATCGAGTTTGACGTGACGCCGAAGGACTTCGGTCGGATCGCGGTCCAGACGGCCAAGCAGACCATGATGCAGCGTTTGCGTCAGGCTGAGAAGGAGATGATTTATGAGGAGTTCAAAGATCGCGCCGGTGACGTTGTTTCGGGAACAGTCCGCCGTTTTGATCGCAGTGATGTGATGCTTGACCTCGGTAAGTTCGAGGGCGTGATGCCATCGCGCGAGCGGGTGCAGACCGAAGAGTATAACATCGGTGACCGCATCCGAGCCTATGTCGTGGCGGTTGAGAACGAAGGTCGCGGACCGGAGATCATCCTTTCCCGCAGTCATCCGAATTTCGTGCGTCGTTTGTTCGAAGCCGAAGTGAACGAGATTTCCGATCACACGGTTGAGATTCGCGGTATTGCCCGTGAAGCCGGTTACCGCACCAAGGTGGCGGTTTGGAGCAATGATCCCAAGGTCGATCCTGTTGGCGCGTGCGTCGGCATGAAGGGTGCTCGCGTGAAGAACATCGTTCGCGAACTTAACAATGAGAAGGTGGATATCATTCGCTGGAGCGAGGATCCTGAAGAGTTCGTTCGCGAGGCCCTCAAGCCTGCGATCCTGCGCACGATCACCGTCAACGAAGCCAAGCGTGTCGTGCTTGTCACCGTCGACGAAGAAGACCTGAGCAAGGCGATCGGTCGTCGGGGGCAGAATGCTCGCCTTTCTTCACGCTTGATGGGCTGGGACGTGCAGGTGCGCAAGGACGAGAGCAAAAAGGAGCAGTTTGAAGCGAAGATTGCCGATGCTGCTCACTCAGTGGCTGAGCAGCTGGGGATTGACGACGACCTTGCCGCCAAACTTTTTGCTGCAGGGGGTATGAGCCCCGAGATGGTCGTCGACATGCCGATCGATTACATTTGCTCGGTGCTCGATGTTTCCGAGGAGCGATCGAAGAATATTCTGGTGCGAGCCCATGCGGTGGTCGGTCGCGAGTTGCCGGATGACCTCAGTGGTGAGGCGGTGCCCGCCGAACCATCTCCTCCACAGGAAATACCCGGAGTTGAGGAGCCCGCTGCCAGAAGCCAGGAGGGCTGAAGCCGCCGTTAAATTTTCAAAAGAACCGTTAGTAGAACGCAATTATACGCCTGATGCCCGAAGATAGCGACAAGAAGCCCGCAAAACGCAAAGCTCTCGATTTGATTGGAGAGAAAAAGCTACCGTCACGTCGTGAACGGCAGCGCCAGGAGGCATCTCAGGTTAGGACGGTGGAGGATGCCAAAAAGGATGCTTACGATCCTTTTGCCGAAGGGAAGAAGCCAAAGGTTAGAAAGACCGAGCAGTCCGGTAAGAAGGTACTACCTTTGATTTCAAAGCTGCTCGAAGAAGAGCAACCGGTGGCCGTGCCTGTCACGCCTCCGATGAATCCGGCACCGTCCGATACCAAGCCGGCTGAATCGAGCGATGGTGTCAGCGAAGGTAATCTCATCAGCATCAAGCCACCGATCATCGTTGCGGAATTGGCGGCGCTGATGAATCTGAAGCCTTTCCAGCTTCTTGCGGATTTGATCAAGCTTCAGGTTTTCGTTGCCCCTCACCAGGCGATCGAGCCGGATATTGCCGCACACGTTTGTGAAATTCATGGATTCGTCTTTGAGCGTGAGAAGCGCGAAAAGGGTGGTGGTGTTCACAAGCAGGAAGAGGTGATTGCGGAGCCGGAAGCTCCCGAAGATGAGCCGGAAGAAGCTCTTCATCTTCGTCCGCCAATCATCACCATCATGGGTCACGTCGATCACGGGAAAACCACCCTGCTTGACCGCATTCGCAATTCGCGGATCACCGCAGGCGAAGCGGGTGGAATCACCCAGCACATCGGTGCTTACAAGGTCGAGTATCAGGGCAAGCCGATCACTTTCATTGATACCCCTGGCCACGCCATTTTCTCAGGAATGCGCGCTCGTGGCGCTGACATTACGGACATCGTGGTGCTAGTGGTTGCTGCTGACGACGGTCTGATGCCTCAGACGCTCGAAGCGATTGCCCACGCCAAGCGTGCTAAAAAGACGATCATCGTCGCGATCAACAAGATCGATGTCCCGGGTGCGAATCCGATGAACGTGAAGTCGCAGCTTGCGGAGAAAGGCCTGCAAACGGTCGACTTCGGCGGCGACACCGAGTGTTTGGAAATTTCCGCGCTCAAGGGTACGGGCGTTGACGACCTTCTCGAACTCCTCGCCCTGCAGGCTGAGATTCTCGAACTGAAGGCCAATCCGAAAGGTAACGCACGAGCCTCGATCATCGAGGCCAAGCTTCAGCAAGGCCGTGGAGCCGTGGCCTCCGCCATTGTCGAGACTGGCACGCTGAAAACAGGCCAGCCTTTCATCTGCGGTCCTTTTAGCGGCAAAGTTAAAGCACTGATCAACGACCGTGGGGAATCGATCAAGTCCGCAACCCCCGGCACGCCAGTCGAGATCATCGGCTTCGAGGAGTTGCCTCGGGTGGGGGATGAACTTGTCGAAATGGAATCCGATCGCGCGGCTAAGAAACTTTCCTCCGAGCGCCAGGAAGAGCATCGCTCCGAGCGACTCACGATTCCGAAGAAGAGCCGCATGGAAGACCTTTTCAGCCACGTCACCGACGGTGCTTCGAAGGCTCAGCTCAAGTTGATTCTCAAGACCGACGTTCAGGGGTCGATCGAAGCGATCAGGAACGCGATTCTCGACATCAAGTCGGAGAAAGTCACCGCGAACTTCCTCACGGGAGCCGCCGGGCCGATTAGCGAAGGTGATGTGCAGATGGCGAGTTCGTCGGATGCGATTGTCATTGGTTTCAACACCAAGGTGGAGGCCAAGGCCGCCCGCCTCGCCAAGTCCGAGGGCGTGCAGATCAAGCTCTACTCGGTCGTCTACGAACTCATCGATCAGGCTCGGGAGGCCATGCTCGGATTGCTTGAACCATTGACCCGCGAAAAGATCCTTGGTCACGCCGAGGTGAAGCAGGTGTTCAAGGTGCTAAAGGGCAAGGCCGGTGGTTGCTACATCAAGGATGGTAAGGTGCACCGCAAAGCACACGCCCGTGTTCTTCGCGATGGTGTCCCCGTCTACGACGGCAAGATGTCGACGCTTCGTCGCTTCACCGAAGAGGTTGAAGAAGTCAAGGTCGGCATCGAGTGCGGGATTCGCCTCGGCGATTTCAATGATTATCAGGAAGGCGACATTATCGAGTGCTACACCCTCGAGAAAATCCCGCAGACACTGTAACGAAACTCGAAGTTTCAAACTCCGAAACGTCATGGTGCGAGCCATGAACTTGGTTTTTGAGGAAGTTTTGGAGTTTAGAGTTTAAAATTTGAATTTTCCCGATGTCCCTACGCCTTACCCGAGTCAACGAATTGCTGAAGCGCGAGATCGGCACCGTGGTCCAACGTGACTACGAGTGGAATGGTGCTCTGGTGACGGTGAATGCTGTGGAGACCACTCAGGACCTGAAAGAGGCGTCGGTATGGGTGGGTGTGCTGGCTGGAGATGCTAAGCAAGTCGTCGAGAAATTGAACCGTGAGCATGGATCGATTCAGACCAAAGTGATGAAGCGGGTCGTGTTGAAATCGACTCCGGTTCTGCGATTCCGCCACGACGGCTCTGCTGAGCGGGGTGTCGAAATCGTCAATCTGCTCGATGAGGTCGCGAAGATCCCCAGGGCTCTCGATTCCGAGGCTGCGGCGGATTGAGATCCTGCTTAGGATTTCTCCTTCTTGAGATCTTCGATGGGTCCTTGGGCTGGGTGCCTGGTGACGTGTTGAGAGATGGCTTGAACTTTGGACTTCACTTGACAGCTGTGATTCAAAAGCTTAAGGAAACCTAAGTTGTAAGCACCCTTACCCATTTTTTTTGTGAAATACCTTAGCCTGTTTCTTGGGCTCGCTACGATCAGCGGGCTGTCTTCTGCGGTTGAGCCGAAGGTGAATTATTCGATGCCTGTTGACCCGGCCGATCTGACCACTGATCCTTATGTTCATAATGGATTGGTTCTGACCGATGCCGGACGTGGCAGCGGATTTGTGGCAGAGGACCAGCACTTGTTTTTTTCGGCAGCACACGTGGTCTATGACGAGACGACGGGATGGGGGGCTCCCCCCGTTTTTATTCAAGGAAACCATGGAGATGTGCCGGACGAGAAGGCGGCAATTCAGTCGCGTGGCTACTTCCGTTTGAATTCCTATGCGCGTCTGGCTGAAGACTTCGGTATGGAGTGGAAGGCGACCTACAGCAAGGACGTCCTGATGGGATTCGCGTTTGAGGCCTTCTACTCGGCGACTCCACCAAAGATCAACATGCGCGGATACGCTGACCTTCGTCGTGACAATCTGACTTTTATCACCGGCTATCCTGCGGAGATTAATTACACGGGTGAGTCGGGCGGCAACTTCCTTCACACGACCGCCCCCGAGTTCATTCGCTTCGACGGAGGCTTTGGGAACTACGTGACGACGACCCACCTTTCCACTGGTCCGGGTAACAGCGGTGGACCTGTTTGGCGTCAGGACCGGCGGGGGAACTGGGAGGCTGTCGGCGTGTTGGTGTCTGGTCTAACAGCCGAGACAGGAGTCTATGGCTTTACTCGGGATGCCCGGCAGTTCCTCAATGCGGTGAAGCCTCTTCTTCGCGTGCCGATGTGGAGGATGCGCCCTGCTCGTGGAACGAGCTTTTCTAATGGATTTTACTCGATGCCTCGGCCACGGAGGATTCCTGATGGACGTCCAAGCTGGACCCGGATTCCGCTGCGAGTTGCCTACTTTCCGAATGATGGTGAGGTGAGCAAGGTGGTCCTAAATCTCAAGGTTGATACGGATGATCGTAGTGACTTGGTTGTGCGCCTGATTGCTCCCGGTGGAACCTACGTCGAGCTTTTCAGCCTCGAGGATCCGGGGCAATCGGATTTGGTATTTACGAACAAGGACCTCAGCAGTGAGTTTGCAGGTCTGACTCCGAATGGAAACTGGCAGCTGTATATTCAGGACCGAATTAAGGGTGATCGTGCAACGGTAAGCCAGTTCGAGCTTGAGATCAGCGTCGATGCCAACAACACGACCACTCCCGAAGAGCCTTAAGTGGCTACTCGGTGCCGTTGTTGTGATCGGCATCACTTGGCTTCTCATTCGGCCCCGCAAGTCGCCGGATCTGGTTGATTCGCCGAGGGATATTCCAGTCAGGGGAGAGCGGGTTTCCCGAAATTCTTCCGGCTTGGGCTGGGAAGGACTGGTTGCGATGATCGATCAGGGTGCTTCACCTGAGGAAATACGGCAACGTCTTGCTGATACCAAGACGAAGTGGTGCGAAGAGGATCCGAGGGTGGTGGCCGAGAGGATCGCGATCCTACTTCGTTCTGCGGAGGATCGTGAAACCGGATTGCCATTTGAGACAGGGCATGGCGGTGGCCTGCGGAGCTGGCCCAGTCTTCGAGTGTTTCTACTGGATGTCTTGATGTCGACGGACCCGGATGTGGCGGTTGAGGTGGCGCGGGAGGTTTTGGCGGGAACGGACTCCGCAGAGGAGTATGCGGTCGCGATGCGGGCACTGGTGATGGAACAACCGTGGCGTGCCGGGGACGATGAGTTGCATGCCCATTTGGCGAATCTGTTAGCGAAGAATGATTGGCAAGAAGAGAGGAGTGAGGGGTTTGCGGAGGCGATGGATCTGGTACGTGAGATTGGGACGGCTCAGGCGTTTCAAAGTTTGGCGGAGTGGGTTGATGGTTCCCCGCCCTTCAAGGAGGTAGGAGCAATGTCTCTACATGAGTTCGCGGCCGAGTATCCTGACAAAATGTCAGCACGAATCGAGGCAGATCCGAGTCTTTTGGCAAGTGATCCGGGGCTTCGGGCTGGTTTGATGGCTCGGATTGATCCCGTGGATTCGAAGCAGTTGGGGGTGCTTGAAAGCTATCTGAGTCGCGGTCAAGTAAGCTTGGCGGAGAAGAGGGATTTTCTGCGCTTGTTCCCGCTTCGCAGTGCCACGACCGGATTCCGACTCTATGCAGGCACGCCCGCGCCCTACGATTTGGATCAGGTCAAGGCTTCGGATCTTGCGGCGGCCTCGGCGGTGGAGGCTTGGTTGGCCAGGGCTGATCTGCATCCTTTGAATCCTGAGCTATTGGCGCTTCAGAAGCGCTTGGATCGCTGGCGAAAGCAGGCGGAAGCGGCGGATAAACCATGAATGCCTTCCGTTGACCCATCGGAATCCGGTCGCTAAAGTCTTCCCGCATGAGTTCGATATTTGGTGCCGGTTTTGGCTTTCTCTTGATGTTGCCAGTCTTGATTGCGCAGTGGATTGGTGTGATCGCTTTGGGGAGAAGTGGCCGCCATCCGGCGTGGTGGTGCATGATGCTTGGAACTGCTCTAACGACGATTGGGGCGGTTCTCAGTATACTGGCCATGGTGATCATGTTCACTGGCTCCAGCCAATTCGGTGGGATGAACTCGTTAGGAGTGTCCTTTTTGATCGTAAGTGGTATTTCGGGGCTCGGGTCATTGGTGTTTGCGGTTGGATTCGCGATGCATGGGTTGAGGTCAAAGAGGGTTGAGCATCGGGTTGAGGAACTGGAGAGCTTGATCGCGGCCCAAGGGGAGCAGCTGAACCGGCAGAGCCCTGGTGAGCCGTCATGACGAGTTCGCAAGAGGGGTATCTCGGCTGGTCTGACGGCAGGGTCTTGGTGGGTGAGGGACCCTTCGAGGCGCTTCCAGGACCGCCCGAAAGTGGAGTGGCGTTTTATCGAAATAGCTATGGTCTTGATGGGCTCACTCCGTGGTTGAGACCCGCGAGTTCGAAGTGGGTTTTGCGCGAGGATTTTTTCAGGAAGGCCTCATTAAAGGTTGAGTGGCAACCCTTGGATGCTTCTGGTTTTGCGGGTGTGTTTCAGGAAATCACGGATTCGATTCGCCGTGGGACGTTTGAGAAGACGGTTCCAATCGTGGTTGAAAAGGGACGCGTGTCGGAAGGAGAAGCGGCTTCCTTGTTTGGAGCGGGCGATTGTCCGGAGCCCTTGGTGCCCTATGGTTTTTACGATGGTGCTTCCGGCTTTGCCGGCCAGTCGCCGGAGTATTTGATGCGCGTATCGGGAACACGAGTGGTCACGATGGCGCTCGCGGGAACGGCGCGGGCCGAGGAACGTGAAGTTCTGGAAGTGGACGAGAAAGAGATCCGCGAACATGAGTTTGTGGCTCAGGCGCTTGTTTCCAAACTGGGCGATCTGGGTGAGCTTCATCGGGGTCCTCGCGGGATCATGTCGCTGGGGTCGATCGTGCATTTTCACACCCCCATCGAGGTGGAGTTGGCGCACAAGGTTGGAATCAGCTCGTTGATTGATCGCCTTCATCCGACCCCGGCACTGGGCCCATTGCCGCGAACCGGGGAGACGATGTCGAAATTGATTGAGTGGCGGAATCGCTTGGGCGCTCCGGCGGAATTTGGAACGCCCTTTGGAGCGGTGGTCGACGGAGAGTTTCAGGCGATCGTGGCAATTCGTGGAATTTGGTGGAATGGTCGTGAGGTAAGGCTTCCGGCAGGATGCGGGGTGATCGAAGCCAGCCGCTTGGTGAACGAGTGGCGTGAACTTCGTCTGAAGCGTGAGGCGGTGAAGGCACGTTTCGGGCTGTGATTTAGCTGAGATCATCCTTGCCTGATGGCATGGCCTTGGGCGCATGATCCTGCATGGCTGGTGCGAGTTTATTTGCTCTCCTCGATGACATAGCAACGATCCTTGATGACGTCGCGCTGATGACGAAGAAGGCGGCTTCGAAGACGGCGGGAGTCCTCGGTGACGATCTTGCTTTGAACGCCCAGCAGGTGAGTGGGGTAGTGGCGAGCAGGGAGCTGCCGGTGGTGTGGTCCGTGGCAAAGGGGTCGTTCGTCAACAAGTTGATTTTGGTGCCAGCAGCCTTGGCTCTGAACAAGTTTGCTCCGGTGGCGGTGACTCCCTTGTTGATGATCGGCGGCACCTATCTTTGCTATGAAGGTGTGGAAAAGTTGTTTCATCACTTTCTCCATCGCTCCAAGAAGACGGCCAAAGAGGCGAAGGAGGAGATCGTGGATTTGGCGGTCGGTGAGGTGAACGAGAAGGGCAAGATCAAAGGGGCGGTCCGCACGGACTTCGTGCTTTCTGCCGAGATCATCGTCATCTCGCTGGGTGTGGTGGCTTCCAAGCCATTTGCCACTCAGGCGATGGTTCTTTCGGCGATTGCCCTGATCATGACGGTGGGTGTCTACGGGCTGGTGGGCTGCATCGTGAAACTCGATGACCTCGGGCTTTTCCTCAGCATGAAGAAAGGACTCAGGCGGAAAATCGGACGGGGGATCTTATGGGCGGCGCCGTTTCTCATGAAGACCCTTTCGATCGTCGGAACAATCGCGATGTTTCTGGTGGGCGGCCAGATCCTTGTTCATGGAATTCCGGTGATCCATCACTGGATCGAGCACGTCACGCATGGCATGGGCGTCTTGTTAGAAACGCTTCTGCCGATGAGCTTCAATGGGATCTTTGGGATTCTGGCGGGAGCGGTGGTGCTGGCTGTGGTTCACCCGATCACCAAGCTGGCGGGCAAAGGCCACTAAGTGAGCTGAAGATTTGCTCAGCTTATGCCTGAGCGAATTCGAGCGCGCGCTGCTTGATCTGCGTGGCCATCAGGTTGAGGGCGTTGGCGCGGGTCGGAGCGAGGTGCTCTTTGAGGCCGGTCCGGTCGATGAAGGAAAGGTCGGCGGTGAGCACGTCGTCGATCGGTTCGCCATCGAGCACCCGAACGAAGAGCGCAATCATGCCTTTGGTGATCACTGAGTCGGAGTCTGCGAGGAAGCGGATATTTCCATCTGAGCTGCTTGCTTCAAGCCAGACTTGGGATTGGCAGCCTTTGATCAGGCGCTCCGGGGTGTGGAGGCTTTCGTCCATCGCGGGGAGCTTTTTTCCCAGTCCGATGATGTATTCGTAGCGCTCCTGCCAGTCCTGAAAGAGTTCGAGTTCGTCGAGTACCTGCTGCTGTTTGTCCGCAATGCTCATGCCGCAGGGATGGGAAGGCCGGATGGAGAAAAATGCACGCGGAAACTGACAAGACTCGCTGTCGTCGCCGCGTGCTCCTCCGAGTTGCCCCTGTTTATTCCTTGAGGGGGAGGAGTTCGATGCTTTTGAACTCAATCGGAGCGGTTTCTGCCTGAATCGAAATGTAGCCACCTGTGAGAGGGCTGCCGTCGTCGAGTTGGGGCTTGGAATACTCGCAGACGATGGTGTCGCCGACGATGTGCTTGATCGATTTGTCACCATGCACCTCGATCTCGACGGTGACCCATTGGTCTCCGTTAAAAGTGGGGCCGCCAGTTTCGATGACGTGCTTCTTGGTGAGCTTACCATCCCAGAAGAGCTGGGTACCGGGGGTGCAGATGTTGAGGGTGCCACGCTCGCCTTTTCCTAAGCCTCCAAGGAGCTGGACTTCGATGCTGTTAGGGAAATCCTGATTCTTGGTCATGGTTTTGGGATCCTGGCAGTGAATCATGAAACCGTTGTTGCGGAGCGCCCAGCCAGGCCCACCTTTGACCTGTTCACCGACGAAGCGGTAGGTCGAGCGGAGGCGGTAGTTCGAGTAGGGCGTCTTGTAGAAGAGGTGGCCGAATTCGCCGTCAAACTTGTCCCAATTCGAGTAGTCGACCGTGAGGAGACCGTCCACGACTTTGAAGGTGTCGCGGAAGTTCACGCCGAGTTCGTGCTTGGCGAATTTCGGCGTCCAGCCGTCGAGGTCCTTGCCGTTGAAGAGCTGAATCCAATCGGATTTGGCTACGTCTTTGGCGGGCGCTTCCTCCGCCGGGGAAAGCTGGCAACCAAGAGCGACGATGATGGGAAGAAGGGTGAAGTGGAATGGAGAGTGGATGGACATGACTTTTGCTAGGAGAAATCTACCGGACGATACGTCGATCGACAGGGAAATTTTCTGAAAGTAATGTTTCTTGAGTGATCGGGCGATTTTGACCAGTAGGTAACCCTTCTTTGACCTATGAGCTACCTTGCTGCATCCACCTTTTCGTGTCTTCTGTTGCTTGGAATCGAGGCATCGGCGAATCCTGATGCCTTTGAGTCCCCGCAGAAAACCATTGATGTCACTGACCGGTTTGAAGTGCCGGAGGGATTCGTGGTGGAGCAGATGTATCAGGTCCCAAAGGAGCTAGGAAGTTGGGTGGGGCTCACGAAAATGGGCAACGGCGATCTGGCGGCCTCGGATCAGTATGGAGCGATCTACCGAGTGATTCAGAAAGACGGCTCGACCCGTGCGGAGCGGCTGGAAATCGATTTGAAAGGGGCGCACGCGATCCTTTGGTTCGGTGATTCGCTCTACGTCACGGTTTCAGAAGGAGCGGGTGAGAAAAAGGGTGTCTATCGGGCGCGGGATCTGGATGCAAACGGCAGCTTCGAAGCTGTCGAAAAACTTCGCGCTCATAACGGCGGGGGAGAGCACAGCGCGCACTCGCTGGTTCCTTCACCGGACGGGACATGGATCTATTTCATTGCTGGAAACATGACCTCGATCCCGGAGGTAGATCGGACCTGGATGCCGCGTGTCTGGGCGGAGGATCAGCTGCTTCCGAGAAATCCCGATGGAAGGGGGCATGCTCGGAATATTATGGCTCCGGGCGGATGGATTGCTCGCTTTCAGCCGGATGGATCGAACTGGGAACTCGTCGCCGGTGGCTTCCGGAATCCATTCGACATGGCTTTCAATGAGGATGGTGAGCTTTTTGCCTACGATGCCGACATGGAGTGGGATCTCGGGATGCCGTGGTATCGTCCGACCCGCCTGTGTCATGTGATCCCGGGTGCGGAGTTCGGTTGGCGGAACGGCACCGGCAAGTGGCCGGAGTTCTACGAAGATAGCTTGGGGGCGGTGATTGATTTCGGACCGGGTTCGCCGACCGGAGTGGTCAGCGGAAAAGGGACGGCCTTTCCTGCGAAATATCAGCGTGCAATTTTCTGCTTCGACTGGACCTTTGCCACGATCTACGCCGCCCATTTGACGCCGGATGGTGCGGGCTATCGTGGTAAGCGGGAGGAGTTCTTCACGGCCAGTGGGTTCCCTCTAACAGACGCTGTGGTCGGAGCTGACGGTGCCATGTATTTTGCAACGGGCGGGCGGAGAACGGCGTCGGCGCTCTGGAGGATCCGCTATACGGGGACGGAAGATTGCTCGCCGGTTGCTCCCGCGATGAGGAAACATGTTATTGCGAACGATGTCAGCAAGCTGGGATCGGATGATCGGGTCGAACGCTTCGCCGCGAGGACGGCTCTGGAGCTTGCCGGGGTCGATGCCGTTCGCAATGCCAAGGCGGAAACGCCGATGGCGAAAATCAATCGGGCGATCGCGCTCTGTCGGGTTGGGACCAAAGAAGACCGAGACGATGTTTTCACCTCCCTGATCGGGCTGAACTGGGAGCAGCTTTCCGTTGTTGAAAAACTTGCGTGGCTGCGTGCCTGCGATCTGATGTTCATCCGTCTCGGCGAACCGAGTGAGGACGAGCGGGCGCAGGTGCTGGCGAAAGTTGATGGGTCGTTTCCTTCGAGTGAACCGAGAATCAATGCCGAGCTTTGTAGGACACTCTGCTATCTGCAGGCCCCTAAAATCGTCGAGCGGACACTTCAGCAGATGGCTGAGCCCGATTCGACCCAGTTGCCCGATTGGGCCCGTTTGGTGACGCGCAATCAAGGATATGGTCAGGCTTTGGCGAGGACTCTTCGTGACGCACCACCTGTCGAAGATCTGCATTTTGCCTACTGCCTGAGGGTCGTGAAGGGGCCATGGACCGAGGGCCAGCGTCGCCAGTTGATGGAGTGGTACGCGATGGTTGAGGGCAAACAAGGCGGAGAGAGCTATGGGCTCTTCCTTGAGCGCATGAGGACGGACACGCTTGAAAATGCCACCGAGGAGGAGCAAGAACTGATCAAATCGTGGGGGCTTAAGGTGGTGACGAATCCCTTTGCCAATCTTCCGACAGCCAAAGGTCCGGGACGAGACTGGACGATTGAAGCGGTGGCCAAGGTGGCGAAGAATCTGGACGGAGCCGACAAGGAGAACGGAGCCAATATGTTCAAGGCGGCCTTGTGCATGGCCTGTCACCGAGTGGGTTCCGATGGCGGAGCCGCAGGCCCGGATCTCACGACGGTCGCGGGGAGATTTTCGTCGGAGGATCTCGCTTCGGCAATCATCGAGCCGAGCAAGGAGGTTTCGGATCAGTATGAGTTTTCCCTCATCACGAAGAAGGATGGCTCGACGGTTTACGGGAAGGTGCTCGATGAGAAGGATTTGATTCTCATCGTGGCGACCAGTGCCATGGATCTCACTCAGACGATCGAAATCGAGCGAGGTGAGGTGGAAAGCATTGAGCCCTCGGCGATCTCCCCGATGCCACCGGGTTTGATCACTGCACTGAGTGAAAAGGAGCTCCGCGACATGCTCGCGTGGCTGCTGCAGAAGTGAGGCTCACCGACGCCAAAACCATCGCGTCAGGCGCAGCCCAAGAACCCCGGACCCATCGCGTCAGGCACAGCTTTTTACGCGACAGTCCCCGGAGCAGCCCCAGAACAATCGCCTGCGGCACCCCTCTTTCCGCGCCCATCCCCGGACGACACGGCTCGATGTTCCCAAGGTCAGAACGCCTGTGACGCTTCGGGAATTGCATCCCCCCAGAAACATTATTCGCTTTCCCGGAAAACTTTTTCCCGCTTCCGGAGTCATGACTCCTGATCCAAGAACACTTACTCAAGTAACATTGCCTGCCTTTCCTAGAACAAGAAACCTTCTTCCTAGTCCAAGAAAAATCAATCAAAGTGCCAGAGTCCTGATGCCTGAGAACAGAGGTATCATTCCTGCTACAAGAGGGGGGATGCATCCCCCCAGAGGGGGAATCCATTTTCCCAACGGGGGAACCCATCCCCCAAGCAGGGGAAACCATTCCCCCCGGCCCACCATCGCTCACCCCAAGACCATCCCCGATATAGTCATGAACACCCCTGATTCCTCCCCATCTCCCGCGCGGGAGTTCCCCGTTGATCTGGTCCTCCCAGCCATCTGCAGCACCGTCCGCTGGGCCATCCTGCGGGAACTCGCCAAAGGCGCATCCCTTCCAACCGTCGAGATCGCCCGAAGGCTCCGCTCCACACCATCCGCGATCTCCAAGCATTTCAAAGTGCTCTACCAACACCACATCGTGGTGAGTGAATATGGCCGCTACAAGATCGCCCCCGGCCTGCTCTCCGCAGACCGCCAATCCCTCGACTTCGGCTGCCTCCTCATCCGCCTCGACCGCCTCCCGAAATAGGAAAACCAGAGGTCAGAGGTCAGAGGTCAGAGGTCAGAGGTCAGACGGGAGATGGGAGATGGGAGATGGGAGATGGGAGATGGGAGATGGGAGATGGGAGATGGGAGATGGGAGATGGGAGATGGGAGATGGGAGATGGGAGATGGGAGATGGG
>CAZVMS010000318.1:0-18458 GCA_964628795.1 uncultured Haloferula sp.
CGCATCACCCGCACGAACGCCTCTTTTTCTATGTCGCCGAAGAGCATCTCCCCACCCGCCGTGCGGCTCATCACGTGGTAGCAATTCGATTGTCCCTCCATCCCCAAAATCCGCCTCCGCCCCAGCCCCTTCCCCCGCCGAAATCCGCCCGGCACCGGAGCCGTCGGAAGCCCCGCCTTTTCGACCGGATCGGTCACTCTTTCTCCGTTGGTTTTCATCGTGTTGCGTGACTGGTGGCAAAATTTGCTCTGGACGTCAATTTACTTTTTGCCTGGCATCTATTTCTGCGCGAGATGGGGATGAGGGGATGAGGGATTTTCAGGGCGACGCGGTGACCTTCGATGGTGTCAAAGGCGCGGTAGACATTCGAGTAGGAGCCTTCCATCAGCCGGGCTTCGATGCGGTACTTTCCAAGTCGGGATTTGAGCCGGAGGCGCGCCGGCTTGGTTTTGGCTTTGGTGGGGTCGGATGGGGGGGGCGACATGGTGGGCGGAAGGACTTCGTCTTCATAAGAAAGCGCGAGCCCTTCGGAAAGAGGAATGGTGGGGTGATCGCCCGGAGGGAAATGGCTGAAATAGGAAAGACCAATGCGAGGTATCAGTCCTCCATGCGAATCGCGCTTTCCCTTCTGACGGCTTGCATGGTCATGGCGGCGGATGCGGCGGATGATGCCTCGAAGCGTCCGCCGAATGTGGTACTGATCATGGCAGATGATGTGAGCTGGGAGTGTTTTTCCAGTTACGGTGGAGAGGATTACGAGACGCCGAATCTTGATGCGCTCGCCGAGCATGGCGTGCAGTTCAATCACTGCTATTCGACTCCGATCTGCACGCCTTCCAGAGTCGAGATCATGACCGGGAAATACAGCTTTCGGAACTACACGCATTTTGGCTACCTCGACCCTAAGGAGAAGACCTTCGGTCAGTTGATGCAGGCTGCCGGCTACAAGACGGCGATCGCCGGGAAGTGGCAGCTCAACGGCCTCTACCATGGAGCGGAGGGAAGCGATGACAGCAGCCGCCCCCATAAAGCGGGATTCGATGAATACTGCTTGTGGCAGGTGACGATGGGGAAGGGCGGAAAGGACGGCGGAGAAAGGTTCTGGAGCCCTCCGCTCGAACAGAATGGCAAGTTGCTCAGCAAGCAAGCCAACCTCGGGAAATACGGTCCGGATATCATGTCCGACTTTATCTGTGACTTCATCATGCGTCATCGTGACGAACCCTTCTTCATCTATTACCCGACGGTGCTGGTGCATGATCCCTTTGTTCCAACGCCTGACAGCATTGGTTCGGCGCCGCGGACCCATGAGGCCAACCTCGCCCCAAAAGGCGCTACTGCCCAGAAAAGGAACTTCGTGGCGATGGTGAACTACCTCGACAAGGTGGTGGGAAAGATCGTCGCCCAGATTGAGGAAGTCGGCCAATTGGAGAACACGATCATCCTCTTCACCTCCGACAATGGAACCAACCGCAAGATCACCTCGCTTTGGAACGGAACGAGTATCAGCGGAGGAAAAGGAGGCACGACCGACATGGGAACGCATGTGCCTTTCATCGCGAGTTGGAAAGGGCGGACGACACCGGGCACGAAGCTTGATGACCTGATCGACTTCACGGACTTTTTTCCAACGCTGGCAGAGGTGGCGGGTGTTCCGATCCGCCCGCAGGACGCGATCGATGGTCGCAGTTTCCTGCCGCAGTTGATGGGCAAAAAGGGCAGCCCGCGCGAGTGGGTCTTTTGCCACTACCAGCCGTATTGGGGGAATTTCATGGGGAACCAGTTTGTGCGGGATGAGAACTACAAGCTCTATCGGGATGGTCGCTTCTTCCATGTGCCTGCCGACCTGATCGAAAAGGAGAACTTGAAGCTGGGTGCGGCGGACGAGCTGGGAGAAGCGGCCCGTCAAGCGCTTGGAAAAGTGATGCTCCTGGCTCCTCCGGCTCCTCCGCGTGAAGGTGGCCCGAAGGCGGAGACTCGTCCGATTGATCCTCAGTGGAAACTAATGACGAATCCGGACGATTAACTGGCCACCGCCGATTCGCTGGCTAGCCTCAAAACAACTTATGAAAAAGATCCTGAATCTGATCCTGCTGCTTGCCGTTGGTGGGCTGGCGCGAGCCGAAAATCCACGTCCGAACTTTGTGTTCCTGCTGGTCGATGATCTTGGATGGGGTGACTTCGGTTGCTATGGTGCGGAGTTTTATGAAACGCCGAATATTGATCGCCTTGCCAGCGGAGGCATGCAGTTCAGCCATGGCTATGCGGCTTGCACTGTCTGCTCGCCGAGCCGCGCGGCGATCCTGAGCGGCAGCTATCCAGCACGCCTTCACCTCACCGACTGGATCGCGGGTCACAACCATCCACTCGCAAAGCTCAGCGTGCCGGACTGGAAGATGAAGCTCGATCACGAACGGGTGCTTCTTCCCGAAGCTCTTAAGGAAGGCGGATACGCCACCGCGTTTTTCGGGAAGTGGCACCTGATGCCGAACGGTCAGCCGGATTTCGATCAGCACTACCCGACCAGTCACGGCTTCGATATCAATGTCGGCGGTCGCGAATGGGGTCATCCTAAGGGACCAGGAAAGTATTTTTCTCCTTTCGACATGGTGGGCCTCGACGATGGAAAGAAGGGCGACTTCCTGACCGACAAGCTCACGGATGCGGCAGTCGATTTCCTCGATAAGACGAAGCGCGATCAGCCGTTCCTGCTCTACTTTTCCTACTACACGCTGCATAGCCCGCTCATGGCACCTCCCGAGTTGGTGACGAAATACGAAGACAAGGCCAAGACCTTTGACAATCGGAAGAACGAATTCCTCGATCCGCGCCGCGCTGGCATGGTCGAGAAACTCGACAACAGCGTGGGTCGCATTATGGCGAAGCTTGAGGCGATGGGAATCGCTGACAACACGGTTGTTATTCTAACAGGCGACAACGGGGGTGACGATCCGAAGACCACGGGTGGGCTGAGGGACTTCAAAGGCTTCTCCCATGAAGGCGGCGTACGTGAGCCATTCATCGTCAAGTGGCCCGGGAAGATCGCTCCGAACTCGAGCTGCGATGAAATGGTGATCGGCACCGATTTCTATCCCACCATGCTGGAAATGGCCGGGCTGCCTGCACGTCCTGAAGAGCACAAGGATGGCGTGAGCATCCTTCCGCTCCTGACGGGGAAATCGAAGGATCTCGGGCGCGACGTGCTCTTCTGGCACTACCCGCACTACCACCGCACCAAGCCCTACGGCGCGATCCGTCATGGCAACATGAAGCTGATCGAGTTCTTCGAAGACGGCGAGTTGGAGCTCTACAATCTCAAGGCCGATCCTGGTGAGAAGAACAACCTCGCCAAGAAGAATCCGGAGAAAGCGCAGGCTCTCTTGATGGAACTGAAGGCGTGGCGGAAATCAGTCGGTGCCCAGATGCCAACGCCGAATCCGAAATATGATCCTTCCCATGGGGCGAAGTAGGAGGAGAAGCTGGAGAAGTGCCAACTAATGCTTGGCTTCATGCTTTGCGGAATCGATGAACTCTTCTGAATCCTATCTCGATATCATCCACGAGGATCCCGATTTCGTGGTGGTCAATAAGGCGAGCGGGATGCTTTCAGTGCCGGGAAGGGGGCCTGATAAAATTGATAGCGTCGCCACTCGGGTGAAGCAGCTTTACCCCGGCTGTATCGAGCAACCGGCAGTCCATCGCCTTGACATGGATACCTCGGGCTTGCAGTTGCTGGCACGGACGGCCGATGCGCACCGGATTCTTTCACGACAGTTTGAGGATCGGAAAACAAGCAAACGCTACATCGCCTTACTTGATGGCATTCTTGAAGGAGAGCACGGCACGATCGAGCTACCTTTCCGGCTCGACGTCGATAATCGCCCGATCCAAATCTACGATGAAGTGCACGGAAAGGTCGGGGTTTCTCATTGGGAAAAGATCGGCATCGAGAATGGTAGGACTCGAATTTCCTTCGTGCCGGTCACGGGGCGGACGCATCAATTGCGGGTGCACTCAGCGCACACCAAGGGCTTAGGTATTCCGATCGTTGGAGACACTTTCTATGGCGATGGGAAAAAGTCGGGCGAGCTCAGGTTGCATGCTGCGGAACTAGGCTTCGAGCATCCACGGACGGGTAAAGAGGTTCGTTTTGAATCGTTGCCAGCGTGGTGAAATCGGAAGGAGTGGCACCTTGCAGGCACCATGGGTGGGCAAGGCGCGTTCCAAAACGCGTCGTCGCGATGCGATCCGTCAAAGCCAAACAGCGACAACCAATGAGCGGAGACTTGCAGCCCCCGAAGGTTGATGTCTTGAGTTGGAGAGGATTGGTTTTGCTGGTAAGTGGTTCGGCCTGATCGACATGGTCAGCGCGGAAAGGCCCCTTCAACTCGCTTGGGAAAAGAGGCACCCCTGCGGGACAGGTCGCGCTGGCTCCTGTCCAAAAGCCCTCTTTTCCAATGGCGCGCTACCCGGATGACATGGTCGTCCTTTGCCGCAGTTAGCAGGAAGCCGCAAAAGTGCTCGAAACGCTCCGGACATGGATGCCATGGGGGGCTGAACGAAACCGGAAACTTCGCGGCTGGTATGGTTACTTCACAGGGCTGGATGCGGGAGATCCGCTTGTCCGGTTCGGAGGGCGGAGCGGCGCGAACCAATGCTCCGTGCCTACCTCTAGCTTGTCCCTCACCCACAAACAATCATCCCCTCAACCACCGCACCCTCCTTCACCACCGCCCCCGGCCACACCACCGAATCCCTCACCACCGCCCCCGCTCCAATCACCGCCCCCGCTCCGATCACACTGCTCTCCACCACCGAATCCGGTGAAATGACCGCCTCAGAATGAATCGCATCCCCCAAACCCAACTCACGATGCGCCGTCAGATAACTCTCCGCATCCCCAAGATCGAACCACACCCCCTCATCCAGCACCACACCCCCAAGTCGTTCCTCCTTCGCCAGCTCCAAAAACGCCGGAATCACTGATACCTTTTCATCTACCGGAATTTTTTCTAACAGCTCCGGAGAAAAGATATAAATACCACTAAAAACATACTTCCCCTCCGCCCTTCCCAGCATGTTCCGGATATCAAAAACCCGCCCATCCTCCACCGCAATATGCTTCGCCACCCCCTCAGAACGAAGCGCCAGCGTTACCACATTCCCCGACCCCTCATGCGCCTGCATCAGCTTCTCCAGCGGCAGCGACGAATAGATGTCACCATTGTGAACCAGCACATCATCACTCCCCACCCACGCCTCAATATTCTTAATCCCACCACCCGTCTCTAACAGGACCGGCTCATGGAATAAGCTGACTGGCCTGTCCTCCCAAACCACGCTCTCTGCCATCAATCCGTTCCATCCGCTGCAGCAGCACCTGCCTCTCCCATCTGCCATCAACCATCCACCATCTGCCATCCGCCATCTCTCCGGAAAGTGATGCGTGTTAATCGCAAACTCCTCCACCCCCGCCTCCGCACACGCCATCATCGCCCACTCTACCAGCGGACGATGAAAGAGCGGCACCAACGGCTTCGGTAACACATCAGTCAGCGGACGAAGCCGGGTCCCAAGCCCCGCACCAAGTAGGAATGCCTTACGAATCACGCCCGCTTTGTCGGCCATTCCCCCACCTCTGGCAACCCTCTACCAACTCAACTTCACTCCCACAATCGCATTGAAGCCGGCTTCATTCTGACCTGATCCGTGATTCCGGTAGTCTTCATTCGTCAGGTTCTCCAAACCACAAGTCAGCTCCAAGCCTTCGTTCGCCTGCCAACCCGCATGCAGCATCGCCACCACATAACCCGGCGTGCCACCCGTTGGAATCCGCTGCGTGTCCGCCCGGTCCGATGCCGTCAGGCGATCCGCCTCGGCCGCCGCCAGCACCCGTCCTTCGATCCAAAGTCGATCCGAGGGATGTGTCCACCTCAGAGCCAGCGAGCCCGTCAAAGGAAGCATACGTGACGCCGGTTCGTCGACCACCGGCCCGCCATAGAACGCCGGGGTCTCAGTCCGGCCATCCTGCCAAGCGGCAAATCCCGATACCGTCCAACCCGGCGTGAACTCCCACGAACCTTCTAGCTCAACTCCGTAAATATAGCCATCCTGAACATTCGTCGTGACCGATGTCGTCGCCCCAGCCGCCGTCGGCACACTCATAATCGTATCCGTGATATCCGTGTAGAAAGCAGAGATGTTAAAATAGCGCGTCGCCGTCGAGTAACGCCCACCCAGCTCCAAAACCACGAACTCCTCCGGCTCCACATCCACCGAACCCAGCGTCGGCATGCCCGATCGAGTGGTCAGATTGCCGGACAGATCATTGATATTCGGCGCACGAAATGCCTGGGAAACGCCACCATACAGATTCCAGCAATCATTGATCCGATAAAGCCCTCGCAGCGATCCCGTAAAATTATCCCAGTTCCGGGTCGCATCAAAACGATCCGTCCCGATGCCCCCATCATAATAACGACCCAACTCGGCACTCGCATAAGTATAGCGTCCCCCAGCCGTGATTTCAAAACGCTCCGTTGGCCTCCAGACATACTGGGCGAAGGCCCCAAACAAATCATACGTTGAATCATCCGCAGCCGGCCGGAAGCTCGGATCATAAACCATTCCCGCACCACGGTCGCGATAGCCCGAGGCATCCACTAGGTCCCGATAGTAATCCAACCCATAAACCAAATCCCCATCGCCCAGCGGCGACTCGAACGAAAGATCAAGACCTAGCGTATTAATTTCCGCAATCTGATAACGCCGATCGACGCGAGCCGCCGATCGGTCCTGCGTTTCACTATCGCGACCCGTCTGATAGGACAGCGTAGCAGACCAGCGCGAGATCCAAGCCGACTCCTCGGGATTCTCTCCCGCAACCTTGATATAGGTCAGCGAACGCTCCTGATCGTAAATCCGCGACCTATCATTCCCTGGAGCCACCACATGACCATCATGTTGCCATCCCGGATTGTAAATCGTCGAATGCCAGCGCCAAATATCATCCTGATTCACATTCTGATGCACCACGCTCAGCGTCGTATTGGGATTCAGCGACATGTTAAAATGCAGATCGAGATCCTGCTCGGGATATCCCGTATTCTTCATCAGGCCGACCCCTGAGTCGCGGATGTCGCCGAAATCCTTTCCCGTCACACCCAGCAAGATCCCATACTTCCCACCCTCACCGAACGACGTCTCAAGCCGTCCGATGTGCGAAGCTTCACCATTACTCCGATATTCGTAGTAGGCCATCCCATGATTAAAAAACTGCCCGGCATCCTCATCCTGAAAACCCGACGACTTCGTAAACGCATTTAGCGTCCCACCCACCGCATCGGACCCATAGAGCACCGACCCCTGACTCCTGATCAGCTCGATTCGGTCGAGCGAATAGGGATCCACCGTGTTCCAGTACTGCACTGGCCCTCCTCGATAGAGCGAATTGTTCAACCTCACCCCGTCGACTAGCAGGAGGTTCTGCCGCCCAGTGAAGCCGCGGATGAACGGAGAGCCATGACCGTTCGCCGTCTTCTGAACCAAAACCCCGGGCGTGAACTGCAAGGCATCGGGCAGCGTCCGTCGGTTGTTCTCCACAATAAATGCCTCGCTAATCACATCCACCGAGTAAGGCGTGTCCATCAAACTCTCCTCAATCCGGCCCGCCGTCACGATCGTCGGGTCCAGCTCCCCGAGCGCATCCTGGGCGGAAACAATGGAGACTCCCGTCGAAGCGAAGATCACAACAGCGAAGAACGAATGAGAGCTCAGATGCAACATGCGGACTTTCATGCCGCCTCCGACGACCGAAGCTCAAGAAAACTGATGCCTAATGTCCAAATTTGTTGTTAATGGCTAATTTTTATCCACAAAGGGCCACGTTTTGAGCATTCGCCCGCCATTTGTAAAGAGCGACCCCAAGAGCCGGGGTGGCCTTTTCCGTCGCTTCATCCTGCCCCAAGTAGTGATCGCGATCGCCGCCGGTACCCTCGGGCTGCTTTGGGCGGCCGCCCAACAGCGCAATCAGGACCACGAACGGATGGCCAATGTCGCCGCCGCTAACGCCGTCTTCCTCGAAAACCTCAAGCTCCCACGCTCGCGCCAAATGGCGGAGAACCTCTCGGTCGTCACCAGCTCGAAAGTCGGCTTCTTTATGCCCGATCAAGGCCTCGTCGAAGGCCGTGGCTGGAGCGAAGACGAACGCGCCGCCGCCCTGCTCGCCCACGATAATCCCTCGCAGATCGCGGTGAGCAGGGGATTCAACGCGCTGGTTCGACCGATCGCCGACGGCCGTGGCTCCATCGTCGTCATCGAGCCCGTCGGCCCCTTGATCACTTTTTCAAAAGACTCCTCCGTCATCCCGCTACTCGGCATGACCCTGCTTGCCGTCGCCGCCGCCTTCCTCATCGCGCGTTCCGTCGTGCGACCTCTTCAAAAACTCGCCACCAACATCTTCTCGGCACCTTCCGAAAAGGAAATGATCCTCCCCGATCACCTGACCCGCCGACACGACGAAATCGGCATCCTCGCCCGCACGCTTGTCGAGGAGCGAAACGCGCTGTTAGACGAACAAGAGCGCCGACGCAGCTCCGAGAAAATGGCGCTCCTCGGCCACCTCGCCACCTCGCTCGCCCACGAAATCAAGAACCCCGCCGCCGCCATCATCATGCACGCGAAAGCGCTGGAGGATCATGCCAAGAACCCAGCCGGAAAACTCATCCGAGAAGAAGGCGAGCACATCATTTCACTCGTCAACCAATGGCTCTTCGTCGCCAAACCTCAGCCACCCCGGAACTCCGAAAGCGATCTAACAAAGCTGCTCCGCACCCTGAAAGGCAAACTCCACCCCTTGCTCAAATTCCACCGCTGCACCCTCGATCTCCAGCTCCCGGAATCCCTTTCAATCTCCTGCGATTCCCAACGCATCGAGCAAGTCTTCCGTAACCTCATCGACAACGCCATCAAGGCCATGCCGTGCGGAGGAACCATCACTCTCGAACTCAAGAAACTTGATGACGACCGCGCGGAGTTCACCCTCACCGACGAAGGCGCAGGCTTCTCCCAGATGGCTCTCGAGCACTTCGGCGAAACCTTCTACTCCGAACGCGAGGGCGGCATGGGCCTCGGACTCGCGCTCGCCACCGGCGTCATCAAGGCCCACGGAGGAACGCTTTCCGCAGACAATCAAAGCCGCGGCGGCGCCCGTATCACCGGCACCCTGAACACCCGTTCCAAGCCTCTCTAACATGTCCGCCTCGATCCTCATCGTCGAAGACCACCACGCGCTCGCCATCGCCATCGCCGCGACCGCCGAACGCTGCGGCCTCCAAACCCAACTCGCCCCGAACCTCGCAAGAGCCCGTGAACTCCTCCACCAATCGAAGTTCACCGGCATGCTGTTAGATATCGGCCTGCCCGACGGACATGGCCTCGAACTCGCCGAAAAATGGGAGTGGCCCCACAAGCCAGAGATCGCCGTGATCACCGCCCACGGCGAGATCGAAAACGCCATCGCCGCCCGAAAGATGGGCATCGCCCACTTCTTCGACAAGCCCGTCGATTTCAAAGAACTCCACGCCTTCTTTCACTCTCTAACAGTTTCCACCGAGCTACTCGCCCCACCAAAAAAACCACCGAGCAAACCCTCCGCCTTCGTCGGCGGCTCGCCCGCGATGAGACCGGTCTTCCGCCAGATCTCCCACGCCTGCGCTTCCGATCAAGCCGTCGTCATTCGCGGAGCCACCGGTAGCGGAAAATCTCACGTCGCCCGCCTTATCCAACAAAGCACCGGCCCGCTTCAGCATGATCACATCATTCACGCCTCCGCCTTTTTAGGCGAAGCCGAACTCATCGAGTCCGTCACCAGAGCCCAAGAGAAACCGCTGGTCATCGAATCGATCGCCGCGCTCCCCCCGGCCCTCCAGTCACTCCTTGCCAAAACCCTCGATCAACTTGGAAACAAAGCCCCGCGCCTGATCGTCACCACCTCCGAAGAAGGACTCCTCAAGCAAGTCACCGACGGCCAATTCGATCAGGACCTCTACTACCGCCTGCAAATTCTTGAAGTGACCCTTCCCTCGCTGAAAGACCGCATCGACGACCTCCCCGCCATCAGCGCCTGCTTCCTCGGTGAACTCGATGCCAGCACCGCCACCCGCATCGACGACAGCGTGCTCGACATCTTCGCCACCTACGATTGGCCCGGCAACTTGCGTGAGCTCCGCAACGTCATCAACTACGCCCTCGTCACCAGCACCGGTGCCCCTCTCATCACCCGCCAGTTCATCCCCGAGCACCTCGCCGACATCCCCCGGCATCACGCCAAAGACCACGCGCTATCCCACGCCATCGAATTCTGGGTCGACCGAAAACTTGAAGAACACGCCAACTATAAGGACATCAGCGCCGACCTCGAAACCCTGCTCCTGAACATCCTCCTCAAGCGCTTCGACGGCAAACCCTCCCACCTCGCCGCCGCCCTTTCGATCAACCGATCAACCTTGAGAAAAAAACTGCGCACCGAGGACTCCGGCGGCTCATGAGGCATCATCCCATCGAATCCATCAACGGCAGCACCGCCAAATATCACCTCACTCTCGCTCAAAATCAGAACCGCGCCAATGGGAAGCGCCCCAATCTTCCATCTTCCATCTTCCATCTTCCACCCCCACACTCCCCGCGACATGATCAAATTCCTCCACACCCGCATCCGCGTCCAAGACCTCGACCGCTCCATCGCCTTCTACAAAGTCCTCGGTTATCAGGAAAAGGAACGCAAAACCTCACCCCAAGGCAACCAGCTCGCCTTCCTCGAACTCCCCGGCAACGACGCCTTCCTCGAACTCACCTGGTCCGCCGACTACTCGACCACCTGCCCCGAGGACCTCATGCACACCGCCCTCGGCGTCCCCGACATCGTCGAATACTGCGACGCGGTCGAAAAAGCCGGCATCGAAATCTGGCCCAGCAAGTGGCGCGAAAAATTCACCAGCGGCGAGCGCAAAATGGCCTTCGTCACCGATCCCGACGGCTACGAAGTCGAAATCCTCGAACGCTGAATCACGGCCCGATTCTCACTCGCCACATCGAAGAAGTCTCAGATGTCGCGAGAGGAATGCGCACCGTGCGCTCGGGCCCGAAAAAATCTCCATACTCTCCGACTCCCAGCTCGGCAGGCCACGTCTGGTCTGCGGATCGGGTGCCGAGCACATCCCATTCGGAGCCGTTGCTGCTTTGCTCGACCCGATAGCTCAATCCGCCGGGTATTGGTTCAAGCCTTGTGAACCAAAGCTCCCAGGATGCCTTGATGCCATTCCAAACCAGGCGCGGAAGTCGCTCGCGATCTGCCGCAGAAAGAGGCCTCATCCCCGGAGCACCGATTCCGAAAGCAACCACATTCGGTATCCCGTTACCATTGGCATCCTGATCATCGCCAGCGAGCCAGAACGGGATCCCTTCAGCCTCCGCCCAGCTTGAAATCATGCCCGAGCTGACAATGACTCCGGCATGGCCCCCCGCCACAAAGCGATCGCCCATCCACTCGACGGCGAACATCAAGCGGTTACTGCCAGATGGATCACTACTCCAACTTCTCCCATCCTTCGATCTCCAAATAGACGTTCCTCCGGCGAGCATTAACTCGCGCCCATTCCAAGCTGCGGACTGACCACTCACAGATGTCTCATCAAGGGCCTCCCAGGTTAGTCCATCAATCGAGCGCATTTCGTCTGCAAGAAACTCCGTCCCCGTCCACACCACCCAGCGATGAAATGCCGAATTCGGTGTTAGACGAAACCTCCAGCTCTCCCCGTCCTCGGAACTTAAGGCCACACCAGTCGAACCCAAGACGACGGCACGGCTTCCATTCCAACCAACCGCGTCGAGGTCTTGCACGACATAGGTGTTTCTCTTCGTCCAAGTCCGACCGTCGGGAGACGTCAACAAGGTCCCGGATTGACCGACCGCTACAAACCCAAAACCCGTCCATCCTACTCCCAGCAAATTCAGTGTGGTCCCGCTTTCAACCGGCTCCCAATTCACCGCATCCGTCGAGATTGCGATGAATCCCCCCGACCCCACAGTCACCCATGTATCATCCGACGAAGCCACTCCCTTGAGTTCATTACTGAAGGTGACCGCGCTCCACTGCCAAACACGCCCATCCCGAGAACGTCGGATGGACCCCTGGCTTCCCACCGCTATGCACATCTCACCGTTCCAATGCATGTCGTTGATCGTTCGAGAACGAGGATTCCCAGCCCCCATATAAGTCGCGCGCTGATCACTGAATCCCCAGTAATCCTGACCCAGTCTCACGACTTGATCTGCAGCTACCGGATCTGGCTCAAGATCGGCCTCCAGAGTAAACGGCACTTCCGTCCACTGAAGACCTCCGCTCTCCGAGCGAAACAAACGATTTCCCAAACCGTAGGCAAAAGCATGAAGCACCTGTTCTCTAACATGAATGCTACCCAAATCGGGAAATGACCCCGCATCCAAACTTGCAGGCACCCAGACTTCGCCATCAGCTGACCGGACGACACCATGAGCAGAGGTCGCCAGCAGCGCCTCCGAACCCGTCCATACCAGATCCCTGATAAAGGTTGGAAAGGTTCGATAACGCTCCGTCCATTCCACCCCGTCTTCCGAACTATGAACTCCATACAGCCCCGCCGCCAGCCAGCGACTCCCTGTCCAGACGACCTCGAAAAAGTCCTCCTCATTCTCGCTCGTGTCGCGCGTGGTCCAACTCAAACCATCCCCGGAGCTTTGAAGAAAGCCATTCGAGCCCACGGCAACCGCCATCGATCCATTCCACGCCAGCGCTCGATACTGGTTCAACCCCGAGTAGTCCGAGGTTTCCACCCAGGTCTCCCCATCACTTGAGGCGTAGAGATAGTCCGGCCCTGCCACTAGAAAACGTGACCCCGTCCAAACGAGCCCCCGACCATGCTTTAATGTCCGGTCGTGACCATAATCGTAATAAAGATTAGAAGGGGTCCTCTGCACCCGAAATTCTCTCCACACCCTCCCATCCTTTGAAAAGGCAACCGTCCCTCCGAAACAAGACATCACAAACTCTCCATTGATAAACTCAATCGGCCCTCCCGGCACCGGAGCCCCCGCCGCCCTTTGCCATTCCCCATCACGGTTGGCACACACCACCACATCATCGCCGACCGCTAAAAGCTTACCTTCATCCGCCGAAATCCCGTAAAGATCCACGCCTACTCCACCAGGCTCCAGCGACCAGGACACACCATCGACAGAAGCATAGATCCGACCAAGATCGGCAGCAGCCAGAAAACGGCTACCATCCCAGGCGACATCCCACCAGCTGTAGAGCGTGCTATACCTTCGCCGCGTCCAAGTGAAGCCTGTCTTGGTCGATGTAACGACCACCCCGCGCTCTCCCACCGCGACGACGCCATCATTCCCGACCGCGATTTTCTCCAAGTCATCCGTCGTAGCGCTCGTCATCGTCGTCCACGAACCCCCGCTACTCGACCTGAGTATCGTACCTTCATCACCCACCGCAATCCAGTAGCTTCCCGTCCAGGCGATACCGTTCAAGTGCTTCGTTGTCCCAGACACCGAAGACTGCCAACCCGTAGGGCTCTTTCCTGATGTTCGGTAGATTTTCCCATCATTGCCCACCGCCACGAACTTCGATCCGCTAAATGCAATCCCGTTGAGGATGCCCGCCCCGGAGATCGAGGATGAGGTCCTTTGACCATACTGGAATGCGGTTCTCAGAAACCTTGCAACCGTCCCTCCGCTTCCAACCGCTACAAATTGATCAACGGCCCAGACGATGTCATTCAAGCTCTGTCCAGTTCCACTCTTGGGAGCCCAGGTCACTCCGTCTTTAGTCGACAAAACAACGCCGCCATCTCCGACCGCAATGGACTCATTCTCATACGTGGCGACCGCTCGGTAGCGCCTGATCCCGTCTTCTGTCTCCCGGATCATCCACGAGTCGGCCGCAGATAGCTGCAACGTCGCGAGCAAACCCAGCATCCACTGAGCGAATTTCTTATAGGCTTGCCTGCTCATTCTCAGGCAGATCACTTCGCCACGTAGTCGATCACCAGCACGTCCTTGAGCACGTCTTTCAGTCCGGCGACGAAAGCCTGATGCGCATCGTGCGGGATGTAGGCCTCAAGACCCGCCTTGTCCTTGAAGGTCACCATGAAGCAATGGGTGAAGCCCTTCGCTTTTCCTTCGGGACTCACATCCGTTCCCCACTCAAAGTCCTGGATCGTATCGATCTTCTCAGGAAGCGCCGCAAAAGCCTTCTCAACTTTCCTGATCGCCTCAGGAGCGGCATCTTCTTTGAAGCTAAAAAGGACAAGGTGGCGGTATTCGGAATCACCCATGGCAATGGAGGCAAGGAGCAGCGAAAAGACGGAGACAGCAAGGAGTTTCAAGGTGTCGATAGTGTCGCCAACAAACCGCCGAGGTCAATCCCTAGCCCGCATTTCTCATACGGCGAGTTGATAACGGTTGGAGTTTTGGTGTTCAAATCAATGCCCAACACACAAAACCCAACCGCCTCGTGACAGACTGTATTTAGGAAGCGCCACTCCGGGGGTGCCGGGTGAAGCCATGTCCAAGCGACGGGGAAATGGCGAAAAATGGGTCAAAAGACTCGGCCGGAGGATCACGAAGCATCGAAATCAACGAAATGCCGCCATGGAAGCCGCCCAAAAAGATCGAGTACCGCCGGCACCGCGCTTCGGCTGACATCAGCAGGCCTCCGCCGCCCCTACGTCAAGGGGTATGAGAAATGCGGGCTAATCCCCGTGAGGCAAGGAATTCAGTCAACCCAGTGAGACTCCTACGTCACTACTACGGCACCATTTCCCAAGGGATGATCCCCATGCATGGCAATCAGCGATGATCCGTAGCCAAGCGTAGCGGATGGAGTTGTTCGATCCGGGCAAAAAAAGAGCCCCGCACCAGCGTTAGCTAGTGCGAGGCAAATACCTGGCGACGACCTACTCTCACGGGACCTATCGTCCCACTACCATCGGCGCAACAGCGTTTCACTTCCGGGTTCGGAATGGGACCGGGTGGTTCCACTGTGCCATGACCACCAGAATCCGAGTCTCATGGGCTTGTTCACTATAATGATGACCATCAGACCCGACTTCTGGGTGCCTTGGGCGTGATTAAGCGCAGGCTGCTTTTCTTGTTGTTATCGAATGTCAGCGACCCTGCTTGGCCGCTCCCTGACATCCACATGGAGAAAGGACTTTTGACAGCCCATACAAGCCTTTCACGAGAGCCCCGATTCACTCTTATACTTCGAGATTTACCTGAGCCTAATAGTCCTTTGGAAACAATTGATTTCGTAAAAGGAATCAAGCCATACGGATGATTAGTAGTGCTCGGCTACGCCTGTTACCAGACTTCGACCTACACCCTATCAACGTGGTAGTCTCCCACGATCCTTCAGGGAAAATTCATCTTGGGAATAGCTTGGCGCTTAGATGCTTTCAGCGCTTATCTAGACCGAACTTAGCTACCCGGCCATGCCGTTGACACGACAACCGGTGCACCAGAGGTTCGTTGCTTCCGGTCCTCTCGTACTAGGAAGCAAACCCCTCAATTTTCCTACGCCCACAGAGGATAGAGGACCGAACTGTCTCGCGACGTTCTGAACCCAGCTCGCGTGCCGCTTTAACCGGCGAACAGCCGGACCCTTGGGACCTTCTCCAGCCCCAGGATGCGACGAGCCGACATCGAGGTGCCAAACTTCGCCGTCGATATGAACTCTTGGGCGAAATCAGCCTGTTATCCCTAAGGTACCTTTTATCCGTTGAGCGACGGCAATTCCACATTCAACCGCCGGATCACTTAGGCCTACTTTCGTATCTGCTCGGCTTGTCTGCCTCACAGTTAGGCGGGTTTATGCCTATGCACTCGACACACGGTTGCAAACCGTGCTGAACCCACCTTCGCGCTCCTCCGTTACTCTTTAGGAGGATACCGCCCCAGTAAAACTGACCGGCTGACACTGTTCCCCAGCCAGATTCATGGCATGAGGTTAGATTCTCCAATACACAAGGGTGGTATCTCACTGATGGCTCAGATGGGCCCTAAAGCCCACCTTCAATGCCTCCCACTTATGCTGAGCATGTAAATCAAAAAACCAATGACAGCTTACAGTTAAGGTCTATAGGGTCTTTCCGTCCTTCTGCGGGTAGGCGGCATCTTCACCGCCATTACAATTTCACTGAGCACCTGGTTGAGACAGTGCCCAACTCGTTACACGATTCGTGCAGGTCGGAACTTACCCGACAAGGAATTTCGCTACCTTAGGACCGTTATAGTTACGGCCGACATTCACGGGGACTTGGGTTCAAAGCTTCGCCTTGCGGCTAACATCTTGCCTTAATCTTTCCGCATTGGTCACGTGTCACACCCTATACTTGGACTTGCGTCTTGGCAGAGTGCTGTGTTTTTGCTAAACAGTCGGTTGGGCCATTTCACTGCGGCCCCCTGTGCAAGCACGGGGGCACCCCTTCTTCCGAAGTTACGGGGCTAATTTGCCGAGTTCCTTAACCAGGGTTCACTCTTGCGCCTTAGAATACTCATCTCACCCACCTGTGTCGGTTTACGGTACGGGTTCCTTAGCATACACTGGGACTTTTCTAGGCACAGCTTCAAATGATGCGGATCAGCCGTAGCATCACCTCGGAATTCAATTACCTAGTCATCTTTCACCATGCGTCCTCCCAGCTTAAGGATCGGAAGTGCTGGATTATTAACCAGCTGTCCATCGCCTACGCATATCTGCCTCGGCTTAGGCCCCGACTAACCCAGGGACGAAAAACGTAGCCCTGGAAACCTTGGGTTTACGGCGGCCGGGGATCTCACCCGGCTTATCGTTACTCATGTCTGCATCCTCTCTTGTCAGCACTCCAGTTTCAGTCGCCATCCACCTTCAACGCTGCTGACAATGCTCCTCTACCGCGCCATTGGTCCGAAAACCAATGACACCCAGAGCTTCGGTATTATGCTTATCGCCAATCATTTTCGGCGCAGGATCTCTCGATGAGTAAGCTATTACGCATTTTTTAAATGGTGGCTGCTTCTAAGCCAACATCCTCACTGTCTGTGAAATCCCACATCCTTTCCACTTAGCATAATTTAGGCACCTTAGCTGCTGATCAGGGTTGTTTCCCTTTTGACGATGAAGCTTATCCCCCACCGTCTCACTGCCGCGCTCTACCCACTGGTATTCGGAGTTTGATAAGGTTTGGTACCCGGGTATGGGCCCTAGCCTTGTCAGTGCTCTACCCCCAGTAGTCAACACGCGACGCTGCACCTCAATGCATTTCGAGGAGAACCAGCTATCACGGGGTTTGAATAGCCTTTCACTCCTACCCTCAGCTCATCCGAGAATTTTTCAACATTCACCGGTTCGGTCCTTCACGCAGTATTACCTACGCTTCAACCTGGCCAAGGGTAGATCACCTCCGCTTCGGGTCCGGCACCTGCAACTCATTGTCGCCCTATTCGGACTCGCTTTCGCTTCGCCTCCGTCCCGGAAGGACTTAGGCTCGCCACAGATACCAACTCGCAGACTCATTAAGCAAAAGGCACGCAATCACAGCCGAAGCTGCTCTTACACCTTGTAGGCACAGGGTTTCAGGTTCTATTTCACTCCGCTCACAGCGGTACTTTTCACCTTTCCCTCACGGTACTGGTTCACTATCGGTCGCTAACTAGTATTTAGCCTTATGCGGTGGTCCGCACAGATTCATGCAACGTTTCACGTGTGCTGCATTACTCAGGGACTCCCTAGGGCCAACTCAGATTTCGGTTACGGGGATTTCACCCTCTATGTCGGAACTTTCCAGGTCCTTCACCTATCTTCGCTGGTCCCATGTCGGGGCCCTACAACCCCAGAAGCAAGCTTCTGGTTTGGGCTCTTCCGCTTTCGCTCGCCACTACTTACGGAATCGATTCTCTTTCTTTTCCTCCGGTTACTGAGATGTTTCACTTCACCGGGTATCGCGTATCCTTCCCTATGTATTCAGGAAGAAACAATGATGGATTAACACCATTAGGTTACCCCATTCGGAAATCTCCGGATCAAAGTGTATTTGCCACTCCCCGAAGCTTATCGCAGCTTATCACGTCCTTCATCGCCTGTTAGCACCAAGGCATTCACTCTGTGCCCTTTAAAGCTTGATTCCAATTAAAACGAAATCAGCTTGCCGTAAGGTTTGCTTGTGGCTCGAACGAATCGAACTCCACTCCTACCCTCACGGACTTATTGCCGTTTTGATAGACATCTGCATGTCTATTATAGAAATCGAGTATTTCCAAGGACTGCTCAAGTTGATGGCTCTTAGTGAGTAATCGTATTTTGCAATCCTGAAAAACTTATATTCTTTTTCTCCATATGGATGTCAAAGAGCGGATCAAAGTCGCTTCCA
>CAZVMS010000319.1:0-33442 GCA_964628795.1 uncultured Haloferula sp.
GAAAAGAAGAAACGACCGAAACCCTTCAGTTACCTGACCAAACCGAGGGCGGAATACAAAGAAACGCCCCATCGCGGAAAACCCCGAGCTATCGCTTAAAACCGCGCCATTCGGGACAGACACTTTATTGCTTTATTCTCACTCAACATGAAAGTCGCCCTTCCCCGATGGTGGGCAAGGACGACTGGATTGATTCGAGTTATTCGGACGATCAGACCTTTTCAATGGTCTTCTCGGTGGTCGCATCAATGATTGCGAAGCGCTCGCGGTGGAGCGCTGGATCGGAACGGAAGATGAGGCGTCCGGAGTGGCTGCGCTCGAGTTCGACTAGGAGCTTGCTGTCGTCTGTCTTGAATCGGTTCAAGACATCAGAATTCACCACGACGATCAAATCACCGGGGCCATGTTCGCGCTGTTTGTTGATGACCGTGACCAACTTACGCTGAATTTCGACACTCATCGTCATCGTCGTCTTCACGCGGCCTTTACCTTCGCAGTAAGGGCAGGGCTCGAACATGGTGTCGCGAAGGCTTTCATTGAGACGCTGGCGGGTCATCTCCATGAGACCGATCGAGGAAATCTGAAGCACCTGGGTCTTGGCCTTGTCGCGCCTGACTCGATCACGCATCGCCTTGTAAACCGCCTGCTGATCGCGTCGGTGACGCATGTCGATGAAGTCGACGACGACCAGACCACCGATGTTCCGCAAACGGAGCTGGCGGGCGACTTCTTCGGCGGACTCGAGATTGGTTTGAAGGATCATCTTTTCGACGTCCTTGGCTCCGCGGTTCCGGCCGGTGTTGACGTCGATGGAGATGAGAGCTTCGGTTTCATCGATGACGATGTAGCCGCCGCATTTCAGCCAAACCTGGCGGGAGAAGGCTTCGTCGATCTGCTTCTGAATGCCGAGGCTTTCGAAGATGGGCTGAGAGCTTGCGTGGTAGTGGATGCGGCGTTTGGCACGGCGTGAGATCCGGCCGGCAATCTCGCGAACAAGCTCGGTGGTTTCCTCGTCGTCGCAGAGGACCTGGTCGACTTCGTCTGTTAGAAAATCGCGGGCCGTGCGTTCGATGAGGCCCGGTTCGCGGAACGCGCAAACGGGGGCAGGCTTGGAGTCACGGTTCTCTTCGACATCACGCCATTGCTCCAGAAGCATCGCGAGATCGCGCACGAAGTGGCGGGCACGGGTGCCTTGGGCGACGGTCCGCATGATGATTCCCATGCCTTCCGGGACGGAGAGGCGCTGCATGATTTTGCGCAAGCGGGCGCGCTCCTTCGGGTCGTCGATCTTCCGGGAAATACCGAACTGCTCGGTGTAGGGCATCAGCACGAGGTAGCGACCTGCGAGCGAGATGTTGGTGGTGACGCGCGGTCCCTTGGTGCCGATGGGCCCCTTGGATACCTGAATCATGATTTCCGATCCGATCGGGTAGATGCTTGGAATATCTTTCGAGGTGATCTTCTTCTGCTTCTTCGGTTTGTTCCCGCGCTGAATTTCTTCAAGGCCGGAATCGAGGGCTGCTGGGATGGCATCCCAGAAGTGGAGGAAAGCGTTCTTCTCGAGACCAATGTCGACGAACATGGCCTTGAGGCCTTGCTCGATGTTTTTGACACGGCCTTTGAAGATGCCACCGACGATGTTCTGATCGCCTTCGCGTTCGACGGTGTATTCTTCGAGGAGTCCGTCCTCAAGGAGGGCGACGCGGCGTTCGAGTTTCTCGACGTTGATGATGATGGTGTTGCCCTGTTTTGGATTCGGCTTACCGATTCCCAGGATGCGCTTGATGCGTTTAATCATAAAAAGTTTGGGTCAAAGTTATTCTTCGGGTTCTTCGACGAGAATGGCGCGCGGGATGTCGCCTTCCTCGTCCACTTCTGGAGTAATGGTGGGTTCTGGTGTAATCATGGGTTCCGCCGTCAGAGTGACGGCAGGACGAACTTCAACAGAGTCGCTTGCTTCGTCGCCGGTCTCGCCCGGCTCCGTGGCATCGATCGCGGCAAGCACGTCCTCCGGGAGCTCGATTTCAAGAATTGGATCCTTGTTGCCATAGGCAGGTTCGAGCGGAGCAAGTGGCAGTCGCATGCCTTCGTCGCGCGCGAGCAAGCCTCTGAGAATCAAGTGAACGAGCGGACCGCAAACGGCGCCGCCGGATTTACCATTCTGCACGAGCACGACCACGGCATAACGAGGCTCATCGAATGGAGCGAAGGCGACAGTCCATGAGTTATGCGAGGGCTTGCCGTCGTCAGAAGTCTGAGCAGTGCCGGTCTTGGCGGCGACTTCGACGTCTGGAATCCTTGCTCGGCCTGCGGTGCCACCAACTTCGTTCACGGCCTTCCACATGCCTTTTCGGATCAGCTCCAGATCGGAGGGATCCACACCTTCCTTGATGAGATCGATGCGGAGTTTGGGCTTATCTTCAACAAGGAAGGTGCCGTTGGTGAGCTTGGCATGCTTCACCAAACGCGGCGTGTAGTATCTGCCACCGTTCGCGATACAGGAAACCATGGCGCAGAGTTGGAGCGGGGTGGCGAGCGAGTCACCTTGACCAATGGAAAGCTGGGCAACGTCTCCCGCAGTCAATGAACGCCCACGGTTCGCCTGTTTCCATGCCTTACTCCCGGGGATTCTTCCGCCGCTTTCGTTGGGAAGCGGGATCCCCGTCGGGCTTCCAAAGCCAAGCATACTCAAGCCTCCGACAAGTTTGTCTGAGCCCAAGGTGTTGCCGAGTTTGAAAAAGTAAGGGTTGCAGGACTTCTGAATCGCTTGAGGCAAGCTCAGTGAACCGTGGCTACTCCTGCGCATGTTCCAAAGCCAGCAGGCTGGCTTGTAGTTGCCGTAGGTGACGTAGCCATCGCAGGAGAAGCTGCGGGTCGACAGTCCGTTCAGTGCTCCTGCCAGCGCGGTCCCGAGTTTGAAGGTGGAACCAGGTGTAAAACCTGAAATGCAGCGATCGGTAAATGGCGACGAGGGATTGTCGAGGTAGGCCTGATAGATGTCACCTTTGATCGAGGGAATGAAATCATTCGGATCGTAATCGGGGATCGAGGCCATCGCGAGAATCTCGCCGGTTCTAACATCCATCACCACGCCAGCAGCGCGGCCTGCCCGACGAAGCACATTGGAAACGAGGAATTGCGCACGGGCATCAATGGTCAGCGTAACATCGGCTCCGACCTTGGGTTCGCTATAATCGAGAAGGCTGACGATTTTGCCTTTCTCGTTTTTGATCCAGGTTTTGCTGCCCTCCGGCCCCCGCAGAATATCATCAAATTTGGCTTCGATCCCGAGCTTTCCTTGATCCTCGCCGATGTAGTGATCGAAACGGCGCTTCGCGTCTTCGGGGATGTCTCCCTTTTCCCACTCCTGCGTGTAGCCGAGCTGGTGAGCGCAAAGCGCCTTGAACGGGTATTCACGCTGGGGCCGGACATCGAGATAGACTCCGGGAACCTCGAGGTTGTGCTCAGCGAGGCGGGCGAACTGCTCGTAATTGAGTTCCGTGTTGTAAGAGAAGGGGACGAGCCCGCGGTGAGTGACGTAGTGGGTCCGGAGGGCATTCGCGTTGTAGCCTTTGGCAACGCCATGCTCGACGAGCTTTGGAATGACCCAGGTGTTGACGATTTTTACGATATCCGTCTCCTCACCAAGACGCGGCATGCCTTTTTCCGAGGTGATGACATCACGTTTGGCATCAAGTTCATGACGGCGACGGTAGGATTTGTGGATTTCCTCCAGGTCGAAGTAGACTTCGTAGTTGCGGCGATTGCGGGCAAGTTCGACACCATTTCGATCGAGGATCGTGCCGCGAATGCCCGGCTCCCGGACGGTGACCTCGCTATCACCGGGTTCGAGGGACTTATAATAGGCTTCGTCCGTGATCTGGAACTCATAGAGTCGCGACAAGAGCGCACCAAACCCGACCAGCACGAGTGCGGTCAGGAGGTAGATGCGAAGCCGGTGGCGCGGTTCCATGAATTTAGTCAAGCGACGAGGGTGCGAGGTTTGGCCTTTTTCAATCTATCCATACGGATCGTGTAGCCCGACCAGTCGGCGAGTCGGAAAAGCAGCCAAAAGACGAGCGGCGAGAAGACCATGGTGATGGCGGCGGAGCAGGCGATCTTGAGCAGCACGGTCTGATTCATCGCGAGCCCTCCGCGGATGAAGTTAATGAGAAGATATTCAACCAGCAGGTAGAGGAACACGGCCACTCCAGAAAGCATCGCGGAAAACTGCCACTGGCCCTGGCGGAAGAGTGGCTGGATGCCATGCATCAGGTATCCCATGAAACCATAGAGCAGAATGGAATAGCCGAAGCGCAGTTGTTCGACTTGGCGTGTGTAAACCTCAGGGTTGCCACCGTGAGGACCAATGGTATTTTGGGCGTCGGTGAGGAAGCCGCAGACAAAAGCGAGCAACAGCATCACCGGGACGGGAACTGTCACCGATGCGCAGAGGAAGACCAGTGCTAGCAGGAGAAAGCGCGAGCCATAGAGTCCGGTCAACGAGGGGATGAACTGCTGAGCAATGATCGCCACGACCACCAGAAGAAGGATCGAAATCGTGTAGCGGATCATGGCTGCTCTTTTTCGGGGGTTAGAACGAAGACGGTGCCAAGATTCTGAAAATCGACTGATGGGATGACCACCGCCTCGGTATCCAGCGATCCCGGCTGCACTTGTTCGATTTCACCGAGCAGGAGGTCGGCAGGGAAAAGTCCACCGCGCCCCGTCGAGAAAACGCGCATGCCCTTGCTGATCCGCGCATCCCTTGACAGGAAGCGGAGTCGGAGCTTGGGCGAACCTTCATGAACTCGCTGTCCGCTGAGGATGCCTTCTTCAGGGCTTCCTTCAATCCGGGCGGAAACCTGGCAGGCTTCATCGGTGAGAAGGACCACGCTCGAACGATAGTCGCCGAGTTGGTCGATCTTGCCGACAAGGCCGCGGTCGGTGACGACAGTAAAGGCCGCCGCAATTCCGGACTTGCCACCACGATCAATTTCCACTGTCTGCCACCAGGACGAGGGCTGACGCCGGGTGATGCGAGCCGCCACCACCTCGAACTTGGTGCGTTCCTTGAAATCCAGCGACCTACGAAGTCGTGAGTTCTCGGCTTCGATGGTACGAAGCTGAGATTCGATCAATTGAAGTCGGCCGTAGTCTTTGCGCATTGCCTCGACTTCGGCCTCTAGAATTTTTGAATGCTCGACTTCATCGGTGAAGCTCCGGGCATGGGTTTCGAGTGCGGAGCCGGCCGTGAGGAAAGGGGAGATGGCCCGATAGTAAGTCGCCTGAATTTCGCGCACCGAGCGCTCATTTTGGGTCAAGGCCCACGCGGCACCTCCGAGGAAGAGGAGCAGAGCCAGCAGATTGAGCGGCTTCATCCCGAGCTAGGAAAGGCCGGTCCGGAGACCGGTTAACGCGAGTTGTTGTTGGTGACACGCTTCAGGACATCGAGTTCCTGAAGCATCTTTCCTGTCCCTTCGGCGACGGCACTCAGTGGATCTTCCGCGACGTGGACCGGCAGGCCGGTTTCTTCGCGAAGAAGCTTGTCGAGTCCTCGAAGCAGTGCACCGCCACCGGCCAGCACGATTCCTCGGTCGACGAGGTCGGCCGCGAGTTCCGGCGGGCAACGTTCGAGCGTCGTGCGCACGGCATCGACGATTGTGGCAAGCGGGTCGGCCATGGCCTCGCGGATTTCCTGCGAGGTGATGGTGACGGTTTTCGGCAAGCCGGCAACTAGGTCGCGGCCCTTCACTTCCATGGTGATTTCCTTGGCAATCGGCGCGGCCGAGCCGAGACGAATCTTGATGTCCTCCGCCGTGCGCTCCCCAATCATCAGGTTGTAACCGCGCTTCATGTAGGAAATGATCGCGTCGTCGAGTTCGTCGCCCGCCGTGCGGACCGAGCGGGCATAAACGATCCCACCGAGTGAGATGAGGGCGACTTCCGTGGTGCCGCCGCCGATGTCGACGATCATGTTTCCAGCCGCATCCATCACTGGCAGGCCGACTCCGATCGCGGCGGCCATCGGTTCCTCGACGATGTGGACTTCGCGGGCACCGGCTTGTTCGGCCGATTCCGAGACGGCGCGGCGCTCCACCTCGGTGATGCCCGATGGCACGGCGATGACGACGCGCGGATTGTTGCGGCGTCCCTTGTTCACCTTGCGGATAAAGTGGCGAAGCATCGCCTCGGTCACCTGAAAGTCGGCGATCACACCGTCCTTCAGTGGCCGAATGGCGATGATATTACCCGGCGTGCGACCGAGCATACGTTTGGCGTCGTCGCCGACCGCGAGAACCTCATTGGTGCCAGCCTTAACCGCGACCACTGAGGGTTCACGAAGTACGATTCCTTGGTCCTTGACGTTGACGAGTGTGTTCGCGGTGCCGAGATCGATGCCGATATCATTGGAAAACCAGTTTCCGAAGAATTTAGAAAACATTCTGAATTTGAGAGAGTTGAGAAAATTAACGGGCGAGAATGGGACCCACTGGCTGCTGTTCTAGAATGCAAGCGAGAGGGACCGAAAAGCTCCTCCATCGGGGCTCCCCGGGAGGAGGGAAAATATGCGTCCCCGGCTCCCACCCGGTCAAGCGGGAATCCCCGATGATTCAATGATTCCTAGGGACTTCTGAGCCCTGAAATCGGGGCGTTCAGGCACCCGCCAGAAGGGGACCTGAAACCGAGTGGCGCGTCAGGAATTCCTGAGCCATGTCCATGTAGGCTTTTGAGCCCAATCCTGTGGGGTCGTGCTCAAAAATCGTCTTCGAATGACTCGGAGCCTCGCCAATCCGGATCGTCCTGGGAATGACCGTGCGGTAGAGCTGATCCGGGAAGTAATTGCCGACTTCCTCGACGACCTGTTTGGCGAGATTCGTGCGCCCGTCGAACATGGTCATCACGATGCCTTCGAGCATGAGGTCCGGGTTCGCGCCAGATTCCTTGATCTGGTCGATCACGTGAACAATCTTCGCCAAGCCCTCCAGTCCGAACCATTCGCACTGCAGGGGGATCAGGATCTCGTCAGCGGCGGCGAGAGCGGAAGTCATCAGCACGCCGAGTGAAGGAGGGGTGTCGAGAATGCAGAAATCGAAGAGATCGTTCGGCTTCAGACCCTGCAAGTGGGTCCGGAGGCGGGTCAGGTGGTCCTCGCTGCGGGCGAGTTCGATTTCCACGCCGGCCAGATCCATGTGAGAGGGGATGATCGAAAGGTTCTCGCGCCCGGTAGGCTGGATCTTGTCCCGAACGTCGGCGTGCCCAAGCAGCGCGGGATAGACGCTGTCGTTCCCATCGACCTCGAGCCCGAGTCCACTGGTGGTATTCGCCTGCGGATCCAGATCGATCAACAAGACCCGCTGACCGCACAAGGCGAGGGCAGCGGAGAGATTCAGGGCGGTCGTGGTTTTCCCAACGCCACCTTTCTGGTTTCCTACGGCAATGACTTTCATCTGGATCGAACGCTCCTAACGGGTGAGGAGTCTTCCGGGCCAAGGCCACGCTGGCAAACAAAACCCGAAAGCAAGATTAAGGAATACCATGGACTGGACCGAAGAATGCATCCGCAAGGAAACAGGGTGGAAGGCTTTCCGCGAAGGTCAGGCGATCGCCAGACACGGAAAGGTCACGGAATTCAAACGCGGCGACGAGCTGCTGACGGGGGCTTTTAAGGACGGGCGGCGGACGATTCGAACGGTGGTCCGGACCGGCGATGTGCTGGCTGTGGAGTGCGGCTGCGCTGCGAATCGCGCCACGGGCGAAGTCTGCGCCCATGGCGTGGCGCTCTTGCTTTCCGCGATCTCCGAGGCCCCCCCAGCAGTTGAGCAGGTCGTCGAAGCGCCTCCCACCGGAGAGTTGGTCGCCTGCCAGGTGAGCTTTCCCGAGCAGCTGGGAAAAATGCTCTCAGCAGGGAGGCTCAGTGCCCAGATCGATCGCTGCAATTCAGCCCCCGATCAGGCCGACGCCGTTCTTTCGATGTGGCTCGCGCGCAATGCGCCGGGCAGCAAATTCCCCAAGTTGCTCTCTCTTGGCACCGACAAAGTGGATGAATTTCTCGTTGCGCTCTCAGGTCACCTGCGGATCAGCTCGGGCGGGAAACCGGTGATCGTCTCCGAGGATCGACTCGCTCCGCTTCGACTCAGCCGAAGCGAGCACCGGGGAAGCCGGGTGATTCTCAAGGTGGCATCTGGCGTGGATCTCGCACCAATCCGATGGGGCAAGGAGCTCGGAGTCGCCGCCCGCTCTGAGCATGCCTGGCACATCGGACGACTTCCGGTCGAGGCGCCATCACTCATCTGGCGAGATGAAGCCGCCGAGCTGATCTCGAATGGCGAACTCGAACTCTCGCAGAACGAATTCCTCGAAAACGCCGATGCCTGGCTCGACCTTTTTCAGAGTCCTCTGCCAGGCTGGCTCGGCGAGCTCCGCTTTGAGCCGGCGTCGCCCCAATTCACTCTCAAGCTCGAAGGCTCCCTGAACGCGCTGGATGCCCATGCGGAATTCACCTACCCAGGTCTCGAGTCACTCCCTTTGAGCTCGATCCGCTCGATGGTCCAGGGTCTGCCGAAACTTGATGGGGAAGGGGTGCTGCGAATGAGAGATTCAGCCCAAGAGCAGCGGGGACTCGAAAGACTTCTCCGCACGGGATTCAGCGAAAGTGGTAGGCGAGGGGAGTTCACTCTCCATGAGCCCGCCGGCGTTTTGGCATTCTTGGCCGATGATTTGCCGAAACTGAAGAGGGATTGGAAAGTGATCGTTGGTGACAGGCTGTCTCACGTCCTGAAGTCTCTTCACGTCATCCGCCCAAAGCTCGAATCAACCCAATCCCTAGCTTGGGATCTTTCGTTTCAAACGGATGCTGGCAAAGCGATTCCCGAGCAGAAGATTCGGGAGATCCTACGCTCTGGAAAGCGATCCGTGAAGACCGCGAATGGGGTCACCGTCGCCATTAGCCGGGAAATCCCCGAGATGATCGAGCCGCTGCTTGCCGATCTCGGAATCGTGACAAGAGAGGGCAAGATTCAAGTCGACAAGGCTCGAGATTTACTATTTCGAGAATACCGTGAAAAAAATAATAAAGCACTAAATAGCAACGCCCTAAAACCTAAAAATCTCCTTCCGATTCCTTTAGATCTGAATGCGGAACTTCGAGCTTATCAGCACGAGGGTTACAGCTGGCTTGTGGAGCGCCTCCGTTCGCTTTCCGGCGTCCTCTTGGCGGACGAAATGGGTCTTGGAAAAACGATTCAAACAATTGCTGCAATCATTCGATTGAAGCAGGATCGTGCTAGTGCCCCCGCGCTCATTCTCGTGCCGACCTCGCTTCTTGGGAACTGGCGGGATGAGATTCAGCGCTTTGCTCCCAAAATGCGCTTTGTGGTGCTTCATGGTGGCGCTCGGGACAAGTTGCGTGACGACGCACTTTCGGCGGATGTGATCATTACGAGCTACGGGACGCTGTGCCGAGATCTGGCGTTTCACCTTCAGCAGACCTACGGGCTTCTGGTGGCCGACGAGGCCAGCCTGCTGCGAAACCCCGACAGCGAGGTTTCGCGCTCAGTGGCCAAATTGAGCGCCGAGAAGCGACTAGCTCTCACCGGGACCCCAGTGGAGAACCGACTCCGCGACCTGTGGTCGATCTTTCGGGTTGTTGCGCCTGGTTACCTAGGCTCAAAGGCAGAGTTCGAGGAGCGTTACCAAGGCGGAGACTCGGCGGATCCAAGCCTCCATGATCGACTCCGGTTAAGAATTTCTCCGTTCGTTCTGAGGCGCACGAAGAGCGAGGTCGCAAAGGATCTGCCGGAGAAGATCGAGATTGATGAGTGGCTTGATCTCGATCCAGACGCGAGGCAAACCTACGCCGCCATTGCCAAGGCGGGACTCCTGAAGCTTGAGGAAATGGAGGATCAGTCGGGCGGGGGACGCATGCACCTTTTAACTCTCCTGTTACGTCTCCGTCAGCTCTGCCTAGACCCGCGACTAATCGACGATGAGGCAAAAGAGGGCTCAAAAAGCCAACGTTTGATTGAAATTTTATTAGAGCGCTCGGAGATTGGAGGCAAAACGCTAGTTTTTAGTCAGTTCCGTAAATATCTAGGTCTAATTCGTAAAAGCGAGAAACTGGCTGAAATGCGGGTTTTCTCCTTGGATGGCTCGACCCGGAATCGCGCGGAGTTGGTCCGGGACTTCCAGAAATATGAGGGGCCGGCGGTTTTTTTGATTAGCTTGAAGGCTGGCGGATATGGTCTGAATTTGACAGCGGCCGACACAGTCATTCACATGGATCCATGGTGGAATCCAGCCGTAGAGGCTCAGGCCAGCGACCGGGCTCACCGGATTGGGCAGACGCAGCCAGTGACGATCTACAAGCTTCTGACCCGCGACAGCGTCGAAGAGCGAGTGCGGCGCATGCAGAGCTCAAAGCGGGCAATGATCGACTCGATCAGCGGCGACGCGGCACCAGCGAACTGGACCGAGGCGGACTTCAGATCGCTGATCAGCTAAATCTCAACAGAGGAGCGCGCCACCGGCCACACTCTGCATTCGATTCCGCATTACATACATTGTAACAAGTAACTAATGAGATGCCGTCAGTTCGGTCGTGCCTCGGCCCAGGCGCTCAACCAAAGCGTTCACCTAGGTCTCGGCCGTGATTCGCGAACTCTCAATGATCGCGACCCGCCCAAGTTCCTCGCGGCTGATCTCGATGCTCACCTTGGGCTCAATGCTCACCTTGGGAATGGCGTCGTCTTCCCTTCACTTCGCAGCCTCTCCGACGGTCACTTCGATCGGCACTTTGATCTCCTTGAGGTTCTTCCAGTAGCTGATCGAAACCTCAAGTTTGTCTCCGGCTGCTTTGTCGAATGAGAAAGTCTTCGTGTCACCGCTCCAGCTGCTGCCGCTGGAGTTCAGTTTTTCACCGCCATCGGTCACAACGATTTCGATGATCGAGGCGTAGTCGCCCTGAACCTTGATCGCGGTGCCGTCGCCGCCGAACATGCCGGGTTTCCCGATCGAGACCTTGAATGGCCCGATTTCCACAGGCTTGGCTCCTTTGCTGAGTGTTCCGTTTCCTTTGTCGGTCTCGCCACCTGCGAACATGGTGACACTGCCTTCAAGCGTGCCTCCCTCGATCTTTTCCATCAGGTCGCCCCGGAGCTCGATGCTGAACGAGGCCAGATTGGCGTCCTCGCTGACTTTGGGAAACGAGCCTTCCTTCCAGTTCGGCTTGCCGTTGCCGGACTTCGAGAGCTCCTTGCCGTCACGGCTGGTAAAGCGGTCGATTGCGACGGAGTCCTCTTTGAACGAGACCAGGCCTTCGCCTTTGACAAGAAACGCGAGCTGGGCACCGTATTCGTGGCCCATGGGTTTCACCTCGAATGGAATCTCGTCGCCGAGGCTCGCGCCGACGCGGTATTGAATCAAGCTGACCTTCGGGGCTTCTCCGGCCAGTGCGCTTACGGCGAGGCCGAGTGTGAGTGGAATCAAGGATCGGTTCATGGTGGTTATGGGGTGAGTTTTGCGGCGGTGGCGGCGTCGATGGTGAAGCTGCCTTTTTCAAATCCTTTCGCGGTGCCACCTTCCTCGACTTTGTATTCGTAGGCCATGATCGGCATGGTGCCCTGGATCTCCGACATCAGGTAGACCCGAACGGCGAGCGCCTCCTTGCCGGTCGATCCCTTGAGTGGCTTTACGCTGAAAACGATATCATTCACGCCGTCCTTGGCTCCGCCTGCGATGATCTCAGCTTCCTTGGTATTCTTGAAGTTGTGGCGACTCACACGGTTCACCTGAACGTCGACTTCGCGGTTCGGACAGTAAACGTAAACCTTGGCGATGTATTTCGCTGCGTTGACGGCGATCGGTCTTGGCGGAACCACACCCGTCGCTTGGAACTCGGGCGTTTCGTTCACGTAGGAAAGATCACCGGCAGCGAGTTCTTTGCGAACCTCCGGGAGCGCCGTCAGATTGACGAAGTCGGCTTTGTCATATTTCCATCGCCCTGCTTCATTGATGAAGGAAACCAGCATGATGTTCTCGGTCGGATCCCCTCCCACGCCAAAATCGATCTTCCCGTAGAACGCAATTTTTGCCGTCGCCCCGCGTTGTGAGACATTGATCGTTTTAAGGCCGTTCAGTGTTGGCGGTGGCGTGGGCGTCTGGAAAACGGAGGCGGGAAAAGCGCGCTTTTCGGAAAGAATCCGGTTTCGAACTTCTGTCTGGCGATGGCTTGCGGTGAGCGACTGCCACTGTCGGGCGTCCGACTTCACCATGGCCTGCTGCCAAGCCTGGTAAGTCTTGATGAGGTTTCCTGCGAGTGCATTCGTGTCTTGGGCGGCGGCGATGCCTGCGCTGATTAGCAGGCACAGAGAGAGGATTCGTGCTGTCATTGGCAAAACGATTGGACAAGTGATGGCCAGACACAACACAATCCTTTCACGGCAGCGCGCTCGAACGCGAGTCCCCAGTCCCCCCCTTTCTCGATGAGTCTACTTTCGAACGTGCCCCCGATCGGTCAAAAGCGTCAGGCCGAGATGCTCAAATTAGCAACTTCCCTGAGCTATCTTGAGACACCGCAAGGACCGGTTCGGTGTCATTTCTTTGCCCCGTCCGATTTCGAGTCCGGTCAGCGCCGGCCACTGGTGATTTTCTTCCACGGGGGGTTCTGGGATGGATCGATGCCGACGCAGTTTGTGCCGCAGTGTCTGCACTTCGCGAGCCGAGGTGCGATCGCGATCGCGGCCGAGACCCGCGTGGAGTCGATTCACGGAACCGGCCCGATGGAGTGCCTTGAGGATCTCAAAACCATCCTCGCCTGGCTTACCGAGCAAGCGGAACATTTCGGAATTGATCCAGAGAAGGTGGTGATCGGCGGGGCCTCCGGTGGAGCCTTCCTGGCACTCCAGAAGGTGCTTCCAAAAGACGCCGCCAAGTCCCAGACGATTTTCCCGGCGGCGCTGCTACTTTTCAGTTCGGTGCTGGACACCACCAAGGCCGAGCATTTGAAGCGTTTCCCGGATAAGAAGACCGCGAAGAAGCTCTCGCCCCTTAGGTCGATCCGCAAGGGTCTGCCGCCGATGATTCTCTTTCATGGCAAGATGGACCGGGTGACGCCGTATGCGGATGCTGAAAAGTTCGCCCGCGTGGTAAAAAGGAAACGCAACAAGGTCGAGTTGGTTGATTTTGACAAAGCGGAGCACTCGTTTTTTAACTTCAACGTCTCCGAGTTCTACTACGAGCTGACTTTGAAGGCTGCCGACCGCTTTTTGGTCACGCACGGGATTCTCCCTGATGACGGATTGGCCGACCTTTGACGCCTTGCTGGTGCGAAGAAATTCCGCCTTCTGCAACTCATCGGTTTTTTGATCGGATCCTCCGTTGTTGGGCCCAATTCCTGCTTGGCATGATGCCAATGCTGCCTTTTAGTCCCGCCGCCGTGGTGGGCAAGCGCCGGAATGCGATTTTTGGGCGGCAACCTCGGGCAACCTGACTTTCGCTTTCCCTGATGAATCCATTCTACCACTCGAGCACCCCCTTCGTTCCAGGTTCACTCCACACGCTCACGCAAGAGCACGACAACTGCGGGATGGGCGCAATTGCCCAGATTCACGGGAAACGCAGTTACCAGATCCTCGATTTTGCCCTCTGCTCGGTCTGCAACATGACTCACCGCGGTGCGGTCGATGCCGATGAGAAGACCGGCGACGGCTCTGGCATCCTCTCTCAAATCCCCTACCCGATTTTCCGCAAAGCGGTGGCTGCCCTCGGTGGCAAGCTCGAGAATGATTCGGACCTCGCGGTTGGTGTGTTCTTTCTCCCGACCGAAGACCGTGGTGCTCAGCAGCAAATCAAGTCGCTCGCTGAGGAGGTCATCGCCGCGCGTGGAATCGAAAAAATCGGTTGGCGCGAGACGCCGGTCGACCCGGATGCACTCGGCAAGCTCGCCCTCGCGACTCAGCCGCGCATTGAGCACCTGCTGATGAAGAAGCCCGCCGGTTGGGATGGCGACCATTTCGAACGCCAGCTTTTCCTCTGCCGCCGCCAGATCGAGCTGAAGACCCGCGAGGTGCGGAACTTCTACATGCCCTCATTTTCAGGCCGCTTGATTTCTTACAAGGGTCTCGCGATGCCGGCAGCCTTGCGTGGTTTCTATAAAGACCTCCAGGACTCGGATTTCGAAACAGCGATCTCACTCTATCATCAACGTTTTTCCACCAACACCTTCCCTGCATGGCCCCTCGGTCAGCCTTTCCGGATGATGTGCCACAATGGCGAAATCAACACGGTTGAGGGCAATCGCAACTGGATCGCCAGCCGTGAAGACTATTTCGAATCGGATATCTGGGGCAAGGATGTCGAACTGCTCAAAAACCTAGTTAGCCACCACGAATCCGACTCCGCCTCTCTCGATCACGCCCTCGAAGTTCTGGTGCTATCAGGTCGCTCGCTTGAGCATGCGATGTGCATGCTAGTGCCGCCTGCTTATCGCAACGACGAGGATATCTCGGACGACCTGCGTGCCTTCTATCAATACATCCGCTCGTTCTCCGAGCCATGGGATGGTCCTGCGGGATTGGTTTACACCGACGGTATCAAGCTCTGTGCATCGCTTGACCGCAATGGCTTGCGCCCATCGCGCTACAAGTTGACGGAGGATGGGCTTCTTTATGTTGGATCAGAAACAGGAGCGGTGGTGATCGATGACTCGACGGTGATTCGCAAGGGCCGCCTCGGACCTGGTCAAATGCTCTCCGTTGACACCTCGACGGGTGAAGTTCGCAATGATCGCGAGATCAAGGAAGCGCTGGCGAAGCAAAAGCCCTACGCTCGTTGGATTGACGAAAATCGGCTCGAACTCCGCCGCTTTGTTTCACCGGAAGCGCTTGCTCCTGTCGAAGACCTCAACGCTTTGGAGTTGTCGCGCCAACAGGTTGCTCACGGCATCTCGGTTGAAGAGCTCGACATGGTGTTCCCGCCGATGATCAAGGCATCCCAAGAGGCGGTCTTCTCGATGGGTGATGATATTCCCCTCGCGGTCCTTTCGAGCTATCCACGTCTGCTTTTCACCTACTTTAAGCAGCGCTTTGCCCAAGTCACCAATCCGCCGATCGACCCGATCCGCGAATGGGCGGTGATGACGACTTCAGCCGGTCTCGGGATCGAGCAGAACTGGCTCGATGAAACTCCCGAGCACTGCAGGATCGTCAATCTCGACTCGGCCATTCTCTTCGAACACCAGTTGGAGCGCATCAAGCGTCTCGACGAAGAAGGCTTCCCGGCTGTCGTGCTCGATATCACTTGGCCTGCTGTTGACGGAGCAAGCGGCTTGAAAAAGCGCCTCGATGAACTCTGCAAGGTCGCGACCGAAGCAGTCGACGCCGGTGCGAATATCCTGATCCTTTCGGATCGGACGACATCACCGAATCAGGTGCCGATTCCATCGATGCTTGCGACCGGGACGATTCATCACCACCTCATCCGCGCTCGCAAGCGCCTGCGGTGTTCGCTGGTGGTCGAGTCGGGTGAAGTCCGCGACACTCATCAGATTGCATGCCTCTTCGGTGTCGGCGCGACGACGGTCTGCCCCTACATCGGCTTCGCCACCGTTCGTCAATTGGTCGCGGCTGATGCCGCCAAGGGCAATCTTGGAGAAGGCATACTTGTTGAGAAAGCGATGTCCAATTACCGCAAGGCTCTCGAAAAGGGCTTGCTCAAGATCATGTCGAAGATGGGAATCTCGGTGCTCAACTCCTATCAGGGCGCCCAGATTTTCGAAGCGATCGGCATCGGCAAAGAAGTCATCGACTTCTCCTTCACTGGCGTGTCATCGAAAATCGGCGGCATTGGTTTCGAGGAAATCGCCGCCGAGTCAATCATCCGTCATCGGGCTGCTTTTGAAGTCGAAGTGCCTGATGGAGAAACCCTCAACCTCGGTGATCCCGGCTACAACCGTTTCCGCAAAGCTGGTGAGCGCCACGCGCTGACGACCGAGGTGATCAAGAATTTCCATACCTACGTCAAAAGCGGCAAGCCGGAGGATTACGAGGGTTACGTCAAGGCGACCCTCGAAAACCACCCGATGACGATCAAGGATCTCTTCGAGTTCGTGCCAGCCGCCAGCGGGCCGGTTCCGCTCGATGAAGTGGAACCTATTGAAGATATCCGCCGGCGCTTCACCTCGGCCGCGATGTCACTCGGCGCCCTTTCTCCAGAAGCCCACGAAACGCTTGCGATCGCCATGAACCGTATCGGTGCCAAGTCAGACTCCGGCGAAGGTGGTGAGGATCCCAATCGCTACACTCCTTATCCGAATGGCGACATGGCTCGTTCATGGATCAAGCAGGTTGCATCCGGTCGCTTCGGCGTCTCGGCTTACTATCTCGTCAATGCCGACGAGCTTGAAATCAAGATGGCCCAGGGTGCAAAGCCCGGTGAGGGCGGTCAGCTTCCGGGTCACAAGGTCAATGCTCTGATTGCACGCCTGCGGAATACCCAGCCCGGCGTGCAGCTCATCTCCCCTCCTCCGCACCACGATATTTACAGCATCGAAGACCTCGCGCAGCTCATTCACGACCTCAAGGAAGTGAATCCACGCGCACGAGTTACGGTAAAGCTAGTCGCCGAAACCGGCGTCGGAACCGTGGCGGCAGGGGTCGCAAAAGCCAGCGCCGACACGATCCTGATTTCGGGGCACGACGGTGGCACGGCGGCTTCACCGCTTTCCTCGACAAAGCACGCGGGAGCTCCATGGGAACTCGGTCTTTCAGAAGCACAGCAGACTCTTCTCATCAATAACCTCCGCAACCGCGTGACGCTCCGGACCGATGGTGGTCTGCGCACCGGCAGGGACATCGTGACGGCTGCCATCCTTGGTGCCGAGGAGTATAACTTTGGAACCATCGCGATGATCGCGATGGGTTGCGTTTACGTGCGCAAGTGCCACTTGAACAACTGCCCGGTCGGCGTTGCCACCACGGATCCAAAATGGCGCTCGAAGTTCAAAGGAACGCCGGAAATGGTGATCAACTTCCTCAATGGTGTGGCTCAGGAGGCTCGTGAGATCATGGCTTCACTCGGTGTTCGCAAACTTGATGAGCTCATCGGCCATCCCGGTTTCCTCAAGCAGCGTCACGTAGCGGATCATCCAAAAGCGAACATGGTCGACCTCGGTCCTGTGCTCAAGGATGTCATTCCAGTGCTCGCGGAGAGCCAGGGCAGAGACGCCTCGAGTTTCTCACGAATCCGCACTCAGGAGCGCAACGATGGCATCGCCAAAACCGCCCTCGATCTGCAGATCCTGGCGGACCTGAAGAAGGCGCTCGGCGTCGAACCGGATGCCGTGGCAAGCGAAATCGAATACGGCGAAGGTGCCTACGACTTCAAGGCGCTTGAAGCGATTGGTCTGCTGCCGGATCGCGCGGCCGTCGAATTGAGCTACGATGTAGTCAATACAGACCGCAACATCGGCACCCGACTCTCCGGGCGAATCGCCGAGATTCATGGGAACCGCGGTTTTAACGGCCACACGGCGGTGACCTTGAATCTCAAGGGCTCAGCGGGCCAGTCCCTCGGATGCTTCCTTGTTTCCGGCGTGAAGATCGATCTGGTCGGCGAAGCGAACGACTACGTCGGCAAAGGCATGGCAGCGGGCGAAATCATCGTCCGCCCACCTGCCGACGCCAAGTTCGAGGCTTCGAAGAACTCGATTGCTGGCAACACCTGCCTTTACGGTGCCACCGGCGGCAAGTTGTTCCTCAACGGTCGTGCTGGCGAACGTTTCTGTGTGCGTAACTCAGGGGCCATCGCCGTCGTCGAAGGCGTGGGCGATCACGCTTGCGAATACATGACCAACGGAACCGTCGCGATCCTCGGCCGCACCGGCAAGAACTTCGGTGCCGGCATGTCCGGGGGCACGGCCTACGTTTACGACGTCGATGGTCGTTTCTACTCACGCGTGAATCCTGAAATGGTGGTCGTTCTCCCGATCAAGCGTCAGCAGGACATCGATGAGTTCAAAACACTACTCGAAGAGCACGTTGCCAAAACCGGCAGCCCCCACGCCAAGGATCTTCTCGCCGATTGGGAGACCAGCTTGAACAAGTTCGTGCGAGTGATCGCCAAAGAGCGCGCCGCCCTCGAAGCCGCAGAAGAAGAGCACGAAGCCGCCTCAAACCCGGCGAGAACCCGCTAGTTCGAAGTTTCAACCATTCAAAGAGAGGCTCGGGTCCACCAAGCCTCTCTTTTTTGCCCTTGATCCCTATAAAACTACGGCTTCCCCTCACTTTCCATCGCCTACTTGAAGAGAACGGAATCGCCTCGCTCCCTTTCACTGCTGAACACGCCATCGCATCGACCATGCTTCCACAAGTGCACGGTGACCCCTTCGACCGCGCTCTTGTCGCGCAGTGCCGCCTTGAAAGCATGACCCTCGCTACCCGAGACACCATCCTCGGCGACTACGGAATCGCAATTTTGTCGGTTTAAGATTGCGACTCCACACTTGCCATCGCGGCTCTAGCTCACTATTCCGACCTCCTCATGGCTAGCACTCCTATTATCAGTCTCCGCCGCGGACACGCTGTCCGTCACAATGGCGATGTCTGCGTTGTCATCTCCCACGAACTCAAGACCCCGCCCCGCATGGCATCCTACGTCCAGATGTCGATTCGCAGCGTGGCGACCAAGAAGATCTCCAACCTCCGCATGACTTCGAACGACTCGATGGAAGCCGTGATGCTTGAGCGGATTAATCACGAATACTCCTACAAAGACTCGGGCGGCTACCACTTCCTCAATACCGAGACCTACGATGACGTCGCCGTTCACGACGATATCATCGATACCGTCCGCAACTATCTGATCGAAGGCCAGGCCTACACGCTGCTTTTCGCAGACGGTGTGGTGGCGGACATCGAGCTTCCCCCTTCGATGGAAATGATCGTCGCAGAAGCCCCCGAAGGCGTCAAAGGCGACTCGGCGAACAACTCCAATAAGACGGTCACCATGGAGACCGGCCTCGTGGTTCAGGCTCCGCTCTTCATCAATCCAGGTGAAAAGCTTCTGATCAAAACCGAGGACGGCTCGTACATGAGTCGTGCCTGACGCCCCGATACCGCATTTTCGACCATTTCCGGCGGCTTGGGCCTGACTTTGTGAAATTTTTCACAAAGTGCGCTTGCCGCTGGTCTGGGGCTTTTTCATAGTCCCGCGCGTCGCGGAAGTTTCCGCGCCACCCCATGCCACATGAGCGACAACGCCGCTACCGCAGAAGACCGACTTCCCAAGGATCTCGCCGCCGAGAATGGCCTCGTCAACGTGCAAATCGATGGCGTTTGGCGACAGGTCCCCAAGGGAACCCGTATGATCGAGGCCTGCCGCATGTTCGCGGTGCCCGTTCCTCATTACTGCTACCACCCCAAGCTTTCCTCCCCGGGGAATTGCCGCATGTGCCTTGTCCAGATGGGTATGCCGCCGCGAGTTGCTCCTGGTGCCGAGCCCGCTTACGATGAACAAGGCTATCTTCCGATTGGTTGGATGCCACGTCCGGTGATCGCCTGTGCGAATACCGTCGCCGAAAACATGGGCATCCGTACCTCCGGTGAACTTGTCGAGAAGTGTCGCGAAGGCGTGATGGAGTTCCTCCTCATCAATCACCCACTCGATTGTCCGATCTGCGACCAAGCAGGCGAATGCCGCCTCCAAGAGCAATCCGTCGGATACGGCCGCGGCACTTCGCGCTTCGTCGACATGAAGGTCAAGAAGCCAAAGAACGTCGATATCGGTAAAAACATCCGGCTTGATGACGAACGCTGCATTATGTGCAGCCGCTGCATTCGTTTCATGGATGAAGTCGCTGGCGATCCCGTTCTCGGATTCACCCAGCGCGGCACCCACACGACTCTAAGCGTTCACCCAGGTCGCCGACTCGACCACAACTACTCGCTCAATACCGCTGACATCTGTCCGGTTGGCGCTCTAACATCGAACGACTTCCGCTTCGACATGCGCGTCTGGTTCCTCAAGGAAACCAAGACCATCGACGTCAACTGCGGCACCGGTGCGAACATCACCGTCTGGACTCGTGGCAACACAATCTACCGGATCACTCCACGTCAGAACGACGACGTGAACTCCTGCTGGATGCCGGATTCACATCGTCTCAACTTCCACTACATCGACTGCGAGCAACGCCTCACCGAGCCAATGGTCGAGCAGGACGGCAAGCACGCCGCCGCTTCTTGGCAAGAGGCCATCAAAGTGACGGTCGCCGGACTCAAGAAGTTCGACGCGTCCGAAATCGCCGTGATCGCCTCAGCCCGGATGACCAACGAGGAACTCTACCTGACCAAGTCTCTCGCGGACGATCTTGGCACCGAGCATTTAACCATCGTTCCCCGTATCGGTGAAAGCGATGGCATGCTGATCTCGGCTGATCGCAATCCTAACACGGTTGGTGCCAAGCTCGTCTGGCGTCGTGAAGATCCTGCATTCCGTTTCGCTTCCATTCTTGATGGTGTCCGCTCCGGATCCATCAAAGCCCTGCTCGTTCTCGGCGAAGACCTCACGGCTGAAGCTGGCTTCACCGCCGAAGATCTCGCCAAACCTGAGTTCATCGCATCCGTCCAACTCCTCGCCGGCCCAACTGCCGAAGCCAGCGACGTCATTCTCCCTGGCGCCGCATTCTCCGAGAAGCGCGGCTCCATGGTCAATGTCACTGGCCGCCTCCAGCGCCTCAACCGCGCGACCGAGCCATTCGGTCAGGCCCACGATGACTGGGAGATTCTTCGCGACTTGATTTGCCAGCTGACCAACAAGGGAATCACTGATGCCGACTACCCCCACATGATTGAAGACGTCTTCAATGACATGGCGGGCAAGGTTTCCGACTTTGGAGGCCTGACCCTTTCCAAGATCGGCGACCTTGGCAAAGTCGTCACTGAAACTGGTGTCACCATTCCGCTTCTTGAAAACGAGCGTGCCCGCAAGGCTGCTGGTGAAATCGTGGGCTGACCTTTTACTTCAAAATGGATCTTTTCATTACCATCGCGATCATTCTGATCAAGGTCATCGGCCTCACCTTCCTGGTGGTCCTCCCCTTGGTTCCGATCTCCGTTTATTTCGAACGTCGCTTCTCGGCGATCATTCAGGACCGTGTCGGTCCAAACCGCGTCGGGATCCCTCTCACGTTGTTCGGTGCCAAGAAGGATCTCTCGTTCTTCGGTCTGATCCAGCCAATGGCCGACGGCTTGAAGCTCTTCCTCAAAGAAGACTTCACCCCCGTCCACGTGCGCAAGTCGTTCTACTGGCTCGCACCGGCTCTGACCGTGATTCCCGCGCTCGTGACGGTTTGCGTCGTGCCATTCGGTTCGCCAATCACGATCGGCGGCAGGGAAATCGATCTTGTTATCGCCGACCTCGACGTGGGCCCCCTGTTCATCTTCGCGATTTCATCGCTGACGGTTTACGGCATCACCCTCGCCGGTTGGTCATCCAACTCGAAGTTCCCCTTCATTGGTGGCGTGCGTTCGACCGCGCAGATGATTTCCTACGAAATCTGCCTCGGTCTTTCGATCATCCCCGTCCTGCTCTGGTATGGGGAACTCAACCTCTCGAACATCGTTGAGGCGCAATCCGCAAACGGGTGGCTGCTGCTTCCATTGTGGGGTGAATCCGCTCCATGGAACAATGGCGGTGACTATTCCGCGTGGATTTTCTGGATCCCCGCATTCATCGCGTTCCTGATCTTCACCATTTCGATCTTCGCGGAAACCAACCGTATGCCCTTTGACCTTCCCGAGTGCGAAACCGAACTCGTCGGTGGCTACCACACGGAATACTCATCGATGAAGTTCGCCATGTTCTTCATGGGAGAGTACGCCGCCATGGTGATCGGTTCGGCTCTTATCGTGACCATGTTCCTCGGTGGTTGGTCCTTGCCCTTCAATTGGGACTCCATTCTTCAAGATACTGAGGGAAATTGGCTGTGGTTCTCCGGCCTGGTTCACCTTGGCGTCTTTATGACCAAGCTGGTCGCCTTCATCCTCTTCTTCATCTTGGTCCGCTGGACGGTGCCCCGCTTCCGCTACGACCAACTGATGCGTCTTGGCTGGGTGATCTTCTTCGAAGCCGCACTCATCAACGTTTTCCTCGCCGCACTCATCATCGCCGCACCTGAACTTAAGGCAGTCGCTACCATCACCGGAGCCGTTGTTCTCGTGGTGGTCAGCGCAGCACTCATCTGGGTGCTGAAGGTTTCCGATAAAAAAGAAGCTCCAAATTCCGGTCTTCTCGGATAATACTGAACGGATCCCCAATTTCCATGGCAGTCATCAAAGTCAAACGCCCCGAACTGAACGCCGGAGAGAAGTTCTACCTCGGCGCCATCGTCAAAGGCTTCTTCATCACCATGAAGCACGCCGTAGCATCGCTGCGCAACAAAACCCGCGGCGCAAAGGACATGGCATCATCCGGCCTCGGCGCGACCATGCAGTTCCCCGAGCAAAAGTGGGACGATCACATGCCGGAATACTACCGTGGTGCCCCTGCCCTCGTCACCGACGAGCAGGACCGCGAACGCTGCGTTTCCTGCCAACTCTGCGAATTCATTTGTCCGCCGAAAGCGATCGCGATCATACCTGGCGAAATTCCATCCGACGACCCATGGGCCAAGGTTGAGAAGCGCCCGAAGGAATTTGATATCGACATGACCCGCTGCATCTACTGCGGCATGTGCGAAGAAGTCTGCCCCGAGCAGGCCATTTACCTCCGCAAGGATTACCTGATTTCCGGATTGAGCCGTGCCGAGATGGTTCACGATAAGAAACGACTCTACGAGATCGGCGGCAAGCGCATCGGGCTCGTCAACAAGTGGAACGAGTTGAAGTAAGCAATCTCTTTTTCATCATGCCTCTCACTCTTTTCTGGTTCTTTGCGATTCTGATGCTCGTTGGCGGTCTTGCCGTCATTTCAATGAGGAATCCCGTGTCTGCCGCGCTTTCGATGGTCGCATCGTTCGTCGGTCTCGCCGGTCTCTTTATCGGCCTGAATGCCTACTTTGTCGGAATCATGCAGATCCTCGTCTATGCCGGTGCCATCATGGTGCTGTTCCTTTTCATCATCATGCTCCTCGATCTCAAGACCGAGGAAAAGCAAGCACCCAAAGTGGTGCCAATCGTCGGTGGCCTCGGGATCGTTCTCGCCTTCACCATCCAGTTGATCGGAATCCTCGGTAAGACGCCAGATAAGGCATCGGAGCCACTCAAATTGGACCAAGCAGCGATTGCTTACGCCGAGACGAGCCCGCGTGTCGCAGAGCGTCTTGGAAATGGCCAACTCCCCGATGTAAACCTCGTTGGTCAGGTCATCTTCACCGAATACAATCTTCCGCTCCAAATCGTCGGCGTCCTTCTTCTCGTGGCCACCATCGGCGTGGTCGTCCTATCCAAACGACAAACCGTCTGAGCCCCAAACTTATCGATCTCGTGGCCAGCCTTTATTCCTACCTCCTCGTTTCCGGCCTACTGTTCGCCATCGGTCTCGCCGGTGTCGTGCTGCGCCGTAATATCATCGTGGTCTTCATGTGCCTCGAGTTGATGCTCAGCGCCGCCAACCTGACCCTCGTCGCGTTTTCCCGCTTCAACGGAAGCAACGGACTACCGGACTACAATGGTCAGATGCTCGTCTTCTTTGTAATCACCGTGGCGGCCGCCGAGGTCGCCGTGGGCCTTGCCATCATCGTCGCCCTCTACCGCGCCCGTCAGACCATCCACACCGATGACCTGACCAGCATGAAGGGGTGACGACAACATGAAGCCGCAGATTACGCAGATTACGCAGATTAACGCAGATTTTTAATACAAGACGCAATGGCATCGCCCGACGATCACATCGCACAGACACTTACCTATCTTTCAGTCACCAGCCTGCAGGTCGGACTGGTCATCAACTTCAAACACCCTTCACTTCAGTCTCGTCAGAGTAGTCCAAACTAGGGCCATCTAATCTCAAAAAATCTGCGTCAATCTGCGTAATCTGTGGCATTCCACCGCCTAATCAATCGTCCATGTCCCAACTTTCCTGGCTCTTACTTCTACTACCCCTGATCGCCGCCGTTGCGAATCAGCTCTATTTGAAGCGTAACGCGTTCATCGCGTCGATGGTCTCCACCGGCTCGGCGATCGCGACCTTCGCACTCGCGCTCATCCTGCTTGGCAGTGATGCCACCCCGCCTCCCTTTCACTGGATATCAATCGGCGACTTCACGGTCGATATCTCGATCAAGCTCGATCAGCTCTCCAAGGGCATGATGATCGTGGTGACCGGCGTCGGCATGCTGGTCCACATCTTCTCGCTCGCCTACATGGCTACCGACTCTGCGAAAGCCCGCTACTTCACCGGTCTGTCGCTCTTCATGTTCTCGATGACCGGCATCGTGTTGTCCGGGAACTTCATCATGACCTTCATCTTCTGGGAGTTGGTCGGACTCAGCTCCTACCTGCTGATCGGTCACTGGTATCAGAAAGACTCCGCTGCCGATGCGGCCAAGAAGGCCTTCCTCGTCAATCGTATCGGTGACTTCGGTTTCATGGTCGGCATCCTGTTGCTGTTCGGACTTACTGGCACCTTTATCTTCGACGAAATGGGCGCGGGCCTCGCTGCCTTCACCGCCGCTAATCCTGCCATCGTCGGAACGCTGCTCGGGACGGCTGTTCTCTGCGTCTTCTGCGGAGCCGTCGGCAAGTCCGCTCAGATGCCACTCCACGTCTGGCTGCCCGACGCCATGGAAGGCCCGACTCCCGTCTCCGCCCTGATCCACGCCGCCACCATGGTCGCGGCGGGTGTTTACATGCTCGCCCGGGTGCAGCTTTCCCTTGGTGAAGCGGCCTTCGCTGGCTTCGCGGGTGAAACCATCGCCTGGGTAGGAGCCATTACCGCATTGGCTGCCGCGCTGATGGCAACTCAGCAGGACGACATCAAACGGATCCTCGCCTATTCGACCCTCTCCCAGCTCGGCTACATGGTCATGGCAGTCGGACTACTTGGTGCGAATGCCAGTATGTTCCACCTCTTCACTCACGCGTGGTTCAAGGCGCTGCTTTTCCTTGGTTCGGGTGCGGTGATCTTTGCCTGCCATCACGAGCAGGACATCTGGAAGATGGGAGGCTTGCTCAAGAAAATGCCGATTACCGGTTTCGCGTTCCTTGCCGGACTGCTCGCCCTGATCGCCTTCCCAGGCACTTCGGGTTTCTTCTCCAAAGAGGGAATCCTTCACGCCGCAGACCACTATGGTCACATTGAAGGCAATTCGATGGTCTTCTTCTGGATCGCCGTGGTTGTCGCTGTTCTCACGCCGTTCTACATGACGCGAGCTTTCGTCATCGCGTTTCTTGGGAAATCTCGTAGCAAAAATTCAGATCACGCCCACGAAGTGGCTCCGCTCATGTTGGTGCCTCTGGTGCTTCTTGCAGCACTTGCGCTCTTTGCCGGATGGCCTTTCCTCAACAAGTTGTCACCCGATCTTCCCGCGCATGCCGGACATCTCGCATTCAACTCGCTCTTCTGGATCTCACTCGCCGCCATGATCATTGGCGTGGGTGCCGGCTTCGTGCTCTACAACGGCAAGGAACGCGATCCGCTCTCAATCCCCCTCTTCCGTAACCGCTTCTATCTCGACACGATCTACGAAAAGGGCCTCGTCAAATATTTCCAGGACGGGCTCGCAGCGATCGTCCACTTCCTCGATGAACTCTTCATCAACGGCATCCTCGTCGGAGGCTCAAGCCGCCTTGCCGAGTCCTTCGGAAACATCTTTCGCCGCGTCCAAAACGGCAATCTTCAAGGCTACGCCTTCGCCTTTGGCATGGGGGTGATCGCCGTCATCTATGTCACCGCTTTCTGGAGATAATCCCCAACTTAGAGATTTCCGATGCTCCTACTGCTCATCCTCATCCCGATCATCGCCGCCTGCGCGATCTTTACCGGCAGCAAAGCCAAGCCCACCGCTCAACTCGCTGGCGCGTTGAATCTCGGCCTCGGCCTCGCGGCCGCTTTTTCTTCGACCTTCGCCAATATCTGGGACTTCTCGGTTCCAATGCTCGAGCGTCCGGCGATCAATCTCGCCCTGAGCCTTGGCACCGACGGCATGAGCACGATCATGCTGCTGCTCTCGGTGATCGTGACCTTTGCCGCTTTACTCTCAGGGAAAGCACCTGAAGGAAAAGAGCGTCTCTATTACGGATCATCCCTGCTCATTTCGGCGGGCGCGATTGGTGCCTTCATTTCGACCGATCTGTTCTTCTTCTACGCCTTCCACGAACTCGCTCTGATACCGACTTTCCTGATGATCGGCATGCTCGGTCGCGGCGATCGCAAAGCTGCGGCTTGGAAAATCACGATCTATCTCGGCTTCGGTTCGCTGGTCCTGTTAGCCGGACTTGCCTGGCTCGCAGCTGCAACCGGAACGCTTGACATGACCAAGATGTCGGCGGCCACCATCGAACCCGAAGCCCAAAAAGGAATCGCCGCCCTTCTCATTGTCGGCTTCGGCGTTCTGGTTTCCCTCTTCCCCTTCCACTCGTGGGCAGCCCCGGCTTATGCTAGCGCCCCTGCGCCAACCACGATGTTACACGCAGGCGTCCTCAAGAAGTTCGGTCTCTATGGCCTCCTTCGCCTCGCCGTGCCGCTTCTTCCCGAAGGCATGCACGCCTGGCTCACTCCGCTCTGCGTGCTGCTCCTCGGAAACGTGATATGGGTGGGCTTCATCACGATCAACCAAAAACGCCTCGATGGCATGCTCGGCAACTCGTCGGTGATGCACATGGGCTACATCTTCCTCGCAATCGCCGCACTCGTCGCTGCGAATGGTGAGATCAACGAACTCGCCAAGCCTGCCGCCGTCCTTCTGATGTTTGCTCACGGCATTTCGATCGCCATGCTCTTCGGTCTCGCCGACAAAATCGAACGCAGCACCGGTACCCTCGATCTCCACGAACTTGGTGGACTCGCAAAATCCGCCCCCAAGCTCGCCTTCCTTTTCGGAATCGTCGGCATGGCAAGCATCGGCCTTCCGGGTCTCGCGAACTTCGCCGGTGAGGTGATGGTCTTCATCTCGTCCTTCAAGAACTACGATCCGGTCGCTGGTCTTGGCCCGGTCCAGATCACCTGCATCATCTCCATCTGGGGTGTGGTGATCAGCGCCGTCTACATGCTCCGCGCCTACCGCAACATCTTCCAAGGTCCTGCCGTCTCGACCACCGAGTCCGCGGCCGATCTCACTCTGATGGATCGCATTCCTGCCGTCCTTCTCACCGTCGTGCTTCTCGCCGTCGGCATCTTCCCCAACCTCCTTCTCAGCCTCCTCAAGTAACAGTTTTGGCATTGATACTTGATCATTGGAAATTTCACACATCATGCCCGCCTACATTCTCGAAGTCTGCACCGTAATCCTCGGCATCGTCCTATTGATGCTCGAGGCATTCGGCCCGAGTCACTCGAAGAAAGCCATCGGCCTTTCCGCAGCTGCCGGTTTGGCCTTCATTCTCGTGCTATTGTTCTTCGTAAAGGGCCCGACTGAAGAATCCGCCAACGCTCCGATTTGGGAAAATTTCTACGCCTTCGATAACCTCGCCCGTTTCTACAAAGGCTTCGCTCTCGTCTGCACGGCTCTGGTGATTCTGATGTCGATCGACTTCCGTTCGGTCATCTCACGTTTCACCGATCATCCCGAGTCCGAGTCAGGAACCGGCGAGTTCTACGCGCTACCCGTTTTCGCCTGCGCCGGCATGATGTGGATGGCTTCCGCCAAAGACCTCGCGGGTGCATTCGTCGCCCTCGAATTGGTCACCATCAGCTTTTACATCCTCGTCGCCTACATGCGTCGGAATGTCGGATCACTCGAAGCCGGTGTGAAATACCTCATCCTCGGCGCGCTTAGCACCGGCTTCCTCGTTTACGGCATCGCTTGGATCTACGGGGCGACTGGCACGATGAACCTCGCCGAGATTGCGGTGAAGGTTCAGACCATCGAGAACACGACCCCTCTCCTCTTCGGAATCGGGCTCATTCTGGTAGCACTCGGGTTCAAGATCGGCTCGGTGCCGATGCAGGTCTGGATTCCTGATGTCTATCAAGGTGCCCCAACTCCCACGACCGCCTTCCTTTCCGTTGGCTCCAAAGCAGCCGGTTTCATTCTCCTGATTCGTTTCCTCGATCCCCTCATGCAACCGGGCTCCCCGGTCGCGAGTGCCGTCGTCGTGATGCTGTTAGTCATGGCCGGAGCGACCGTGATTTTCGGCAACTTCGCCGCCATCGCCCAAACGAACTTCAAGCGACTGCTTGCCTACTCGTCAATCGCCCACGCCGGCTTCCTGATCCTCGCCCTCGCCGCTTGGACTGAAGGCGACAAGGAAGAACTCGGATCCGTCGGTGCCGTTTCGTTCTACCTCGCGACCTACCTTCTAATGACCCTGGCTTCCTTCTTCGTGTTGGCCCAAGTGCGAGTTCAGAATGACTCCGACATGATCAACGCCTTTGATGGACTCGGAAAGCGCAGCCCAATGCTCGCGGTCGGCATGACCATCATCATGGCGGCTCTCGCTGGCATCCCTCTAACTGCCGGATTCTGGGGTAAGTTCTTCGTCTTCCTTCTCGCCGCAAAAGCCGGCCTCTGGTGGGGCGTGATCCTTGCCGCCGTGGGTGCGACCGCTGGTTTCTACTACTACTTCAAGCTGATTCGCGCGATGTGGTGGAACGAACCCGCGACTGATTCGGGGCCCCTCGTGCTGCCAAAGATCTCCAGCTACTGTGTTGGCATCCTCACCGCCGCCATCGTTGTGCTGGGAGTGTGGCCTCAGCCTATCCTGTGGTTGCTGGGAGCAAACTGACTAGACAATAGGCCGCAATCGCTCGTGGCGAGGCGCTCACTTGGCGATCGCCTGCAAATCCCGAAGCTTCTTCAACGCACTGCCGTCTTCCACGAGCGTTCGGGCAAGTTCGATCCCGTCGCCGATATCATCCGAGAGCCCGCAGCAGGCAATCGCTGCTCCGGCATTCAGAAGCACCATGTCGCACTTCGGACCGGTGTCTTTCCCTGCCAGAATACTTTCAAGAATCGCCGCGTTAACCTTTGCATCGCCCCCTTCAAGTTCACCAACCTCAGCGTGCTTCATGCCGAAGTCACGAGGCCGAACCTCTTCGTCTTCGATGTCCTGCAAGCTGCCTGATTTACAAATCCGAGTTGATCCTAACAGACTGACTTCGTCAACTGAACGACCATCGCCAGTGGTCCCGTGGACTGCCCATGCGCTTTCTCGACCGAGACGTTGAAGAATCTCTGCAAATACCGGACAGAGTTCCCGAGAAAAGACCCCAACCAGTTGGCACTGCGGCCTTGCCGGATTCAGCAATGGTCCGATCAAATTGAAAATTGTTCTAACACCCTTTTCCGCGAGCTGTTTTCGCACTCCGACCACCGACTTAAAGGCAGGGTGATAGGCTGGAGCAAAGAGGAAACCGACACCGGCCTCAGTGAGGCACTTGCGAAACCCCTCCGCCGGTAGATCGATACGAATCCCCAATTCCTCAAGCACGTCGGCACCGCCACTCTTCGAGGTGATTCCGCGATTGCCGTGCTTCAGGACGTTCGCTCCGGCCGCCGCGACCACAAACATGGCGGTGGTGGATACGTTAAACAGGTTCAGCTTGTCGCCACCAGTCCCGCAGACGTCGATCGTCGGCCCTTCAAGCTCGAGTAACTCAACCTCCGGATCGACGGCATGCTCAAGAAAGGCTTCAACGAAGCCTGCAATCTCAGCGGCGGTCTCGCCCTTCCTCGATAGCGCTTCAAGCAGTCGCGCCTTCTTTTCATCAGGAAAATCGCCATCCAACAAAATCCCCGCAGCAACAACGACCTCAGACTCGCTGAGTTCCTTTCCTGCTTCCAAATGTTGAATCAAAGCGTCCATGCCTGAAGCCTAAACTACCGATCGGTCTTCACGCAAACCTCGATGCATGAAAAGAGTCCGCAGATCAGCCAAAGTATCCGGGCTTTGTTCCGATACTTGAAGCCACGGCTCCCAGCTTCCAGGCCGTTGAAGACGTTGAAGCGGATTAAATCGATGGAAACCCTCCCAAAGCAACCGAAAGAAGCAGGTGATCGCCACCACCCACGACTTTTGCCCGGGAAAATGGCTCTACACCCTGCCTGCATCGCAAGTTTTGGGCGCAATTCTCCCACTTCGTCGAGATCGTCACAAAAGTCGCTGTCTGGAATCAGTGAAAACAGGTTTGCCGGAGCAAGGAATTTTGTTTATCTCTTGGCGCTTTGCATGTGTCGCTGCATTCAATCTCTTGAGTGATGTTTAGTTATTGATTTCCAAGATGTTGCGGTGCATCTTTTCAAGGTTTTTATTCGCTTCTTATTTAATGAGTCATACCAAGCTACGAGGTGTTTCCGGCCGGTCAGCGGCTTTTCGAATAGTTTCAACTGGAGAAAAACCTTTGAATGCGCTGAAGATGCACGACTCCCAGCCTGAGGCCGCCGGATCAATCCCTTGGCCGGCTTGCCAATACCGGGGTGTTTCTCCTCTAACTCCATGTCCCCAACCTCCGGTCGAGCCGTCGGCTCTTTCAAGGGTTCCCGACTCTCATGCCGTTTCCGGATGCCGGTTCGCGCTTGTCGTCAGGAGGAAACTTGCTGCGATGTTCGCGGCCATCTGCGCTCTCACGTCGGTGGGCCACGCTGCGACGCTGATTCAGAATTTCTCCGCCGCCAGCAACGACCGCTTTGCCAATGACCCAGCCTTCATAGGCAGTGGGTGGGACTGGTCGGGGGTCGGGCGGAGTAACAATGGCACTTGGGGGACGATGATTACGAATTCCGTCTTTTTGAGTGCCGCCCACTATCATCCAGGTGTTGGCAACCAGATGACCTTTTTTCCCGGCAACGACCCGAGGGCCGTCCCGGTCACCCGCACGGTTGTCAGCGGGCAGAAAATCGGCACGAGCGATCTGTGGGTTGGCTTTCTTGATTCCGGGCTGCCAGCAAAGATCACGGCCTATAAATTTCTCAGGGGAGCCATTACGGAAGCCAACTTCGGGCTATCGGGGCTTTTAAACCTGCCGACCTTCCTCGGAGGATTAACGCCGACCGGAGTGGACTACGGCGCGGTGTCGGTCACGCAACAAACGGTCGGCACGAACCGCCTTGAGGGCTTCGCTGAGGACGTCGAGCTTTTAGGCTCCATCAGTGATGCGCTGCTAACCGTGCAGAATTTGGACGGCGATGCTTATTATGGATTCACCCATACCGGCTACGAGGCCCACCCGCAAGGCGGTGATTCTGGCAGTCCATTGATGATTCCCTATGACGGCGGGTTGATCCTGGCCGGCATCGCCATGGGGATCGGAACCGTCGATATCGATCCTTCAGAGTCGTCGGAGGTGAATCGGCCGATCGCCGCGTTCACCTACACCGGATCCTACACGGACGAGATCGTGGCGCTCGCGCCGGAGCTGTCCGCTGTGCCAGAGCCAGCGTCGCTACTCGCCACAGCAATGGTTTTGGCGAGCGGCCTGTTGCTTCGCCACCGTGCGACAGCTTCTCGTTGATCAATGTCACAAGCGCATTGAGCGGCTGTCCAGCGGCTCGAGAACCTCGCCGAGCTGAATCACCTCAAGGATCGGCGTGAAAAGAAATCGGCGTCGGGAAACAAACATAGTCCGTCCCAATTTCAACGGCAGGTTGGTCAATTCTCCCGATCGATGATGAATGTCGATGATCTATCGTCAGGGAAAAAACCGTGACCAAGACCGCTAGAAAGCGGTTCAAAGTTACCGCCGGGAAGGCCGCCGCAGCGGTGGTGGACGCGGCGGCACCGGGCGAGCAAGAGCATGGAGATGATCCGGTTTCCTACTTTCTCTACACTCGTCCGCCCGGTCCTGCGGAACCCATCGCGCAGCAAATGCCCTGACGGTGCCCGAAGCTTCCCCACTCATCGCCGAATTTCCCATTCGACATTGGAAGGAGATTGATCATTGAAGGATGCAGGCGCAGCCTGCGCCCCGTGGCCCAGTTCACCATCTCCATCGCCGCCCTCAAGCGTAACACCGCGATCCTCTACGAGGTCAAGGAAGCCGCCGGCTGCAAGCTCGTGCTCGCCCTGAAAGGCTTCTCCTGCTGGAAAGCCTTCCCCTTCATCAAGGACGACCTCGACGGCTGCTGCGCCTCCGGCATCTGGGAAGCACGCCTCGCCCACGAACACTTCGGCAAGCACGTCATCACCTACTCGCCTGCCTACCGCGAAGACGACATCGCCCAACTGTTAGAATTCACCACCCACCTCGACTTTAACTCGCTCAGCCAGTGGTTCCGCTTCCGCGAAATGGTCATGGCCCACCCCCGTTTCCAGTCCGGCGAACTCCATTGCGGTCTGCGCATCAACCCCGAGCACTCCACTGGAGAAACCCCGCTCTACGACCCCTGCGTCCCCGGCTCCCGCCTCGGCATCACCGCCGATCAACTCGAAGGAGCCAATCTAACAGGCCTCTCCGGCCTCCATTTCCACACCCTCTGCGAGCAGAACTCCGACGACCTCGAATCCACCCTCACCGCCGTCGATGAAAAATTCGGCCATCTCCTCCGTTCGCCGCAGTTCACCTACCTGAACATGGGTGGCGGTCACTGGATCACCAAGCCCAACTACGACCGCGAACGCCTCATCCGCCTCATCCGCGAGGCACAGGAGAAATATCATGTCGAAGTCTGGCTCGAACCCGGCGAAGCCGTCGCCATCCACACCGGCGTGCTGCGCTGTGAAGTCGTCGACGTCTTCGAAAGCATGGGCCACCGCCACGCCATCCTCGACATCTCCGCCACTGGCCACATGCCCGACGTGTTGGAAATGCCCTACCGCCCCGACGTCTTCCTAGCTGGCCGGAGCGCGGACTTTAGTCCGCTCGAATCACCACCCCCCCCCGCCGTCACCTACCCAGACGAAACCTACCTCAGCACCAAAGATCCATCACCCCCCATCTCCCATCCATCATCCCCCACCTACCGGCTCGGCTGCCCCACCTGCCTCGCTGGCGACGTCATCGGCGACTACGCCTTCCCCCGCGAACTCATCCCCGGCGACACCCTGATCTTCGACGACATGGCCCACTACACCATGGTCAAGACCACCACCTTCAACGGCGTCAAGCACCCAGCCATCGTCCTGCAGCACGAAGACGGCACCCTCGAAACCATTCGCGAGTTCACCTACGAGGACTTCCGAGACCGGCTTTCTTAACTTTGACACCGCTAGCCCAGAAGTGTTCGGCATGATGGCTGCTGAAAATGCGGTGAAGTCGTGAAAAAGCCCGCGATTATATGGAGGGAGGACACGACACGCGGTTTTGACACAGTGGCTCCGGGCGGCGGCGTGGCATCAGGACACGCGTCGCC
>CAZVMS010000320.1:0-16162 GCA_964628795.1 uncultured Haloferula sp.
CCCCACGTGGGTGGGGAAATCTTATCAACCCAAGAACCCTGACACCCTCCCTCCGGGCCATCCCCACGTGGGTGGGGAAATCTTCTGCGTAGCAATGGGTGCAGGCGGGGCTGACGGGCCATCCCCACGTGGGTGGGGAAATCGCTTATCAACCCCAGCCACACAACCCCAGTGTCGGGCCATCCCCACGTGGGTGGGGAAATCGACGTCTGGACAGGCGGCGATGGCGGCGGCGACGGGCCATCCCCACGTGGGTGGGGAAATCACTTGCTGCGGGTCCATCCCCTTGGCGGCCAGCGGGCCATCCCCACGTGGGTGGGGAAATCCCGACTTGCGCGTTGAGGAGCTTCCCGGCGGCCGGGCCATCCCCACGTGGGTGGGGAAATCCATGTCATCGACCGATTCCCCGAGGGCGTATCCGGGCCATCCCCACGTGGGTGGGGAAATCGACATCATCAAGGGGGTGCAGTGGGTGGCCACCGGGCCATCCCCACGTGGGTGGGGAAATCATTCCGGGCTACGGTGTGGGCGGCGGCGCTGACGGGCCATCCCCACGTGGGTGGGGAAATCGTGGGTGAGAGATTGAAGGATTGAAGTCGAGTCGGGCCATCCCCACGTGGGTGGGGAAATCGATAACTGAACTCATTTAGTGTCCAGTTCCGACGGGCCATCCCCACGTGGGTGGGGAAATCTATTCATCCGGCAAAGTTCCTGCCATGAGATACGGGCCATCCCCACGTGGGTGGGGAAATCGCGCTCATCAGCTCCGACGCTCACGGCTACTACGGGCCATCCCCACGTGGGTGGGGAAATCTCATAGACTTGGCCGGTCACTGTGTCGGTCCGCGGGCCATCCCCACGTGGGTGGGGAAATCTCGGACCGGCAGCGTTCGCGTCCGGCCAAGGTCGGGCCATCCCCACGTGGGTGGGGAAATCCGGTGATGCTTGCGCTGGACCTTGGCGATCTCCGGGCCATCCCCACGTGGGTGGGGAAATCTCTGCGGTCCTCAATGAGTTATGGGGAACTTGTTGGCGACTTCCAAGTGCAATTCTTATGTGTCATTTTGCCGCGCCTGTGGCGGCTGGAGAGAGCCCTAAAACGGACAGTTGTCGGGATCGATCCAGCTCTCCGCGATGAGCGGGATTCCGGAAAGATCAACGTCATTGCGCCCTGTCTTGCCTTCGGGGCCAATCCGCTCGATCTGGTATCCTTGACAGTTTGGCGCTGATGAAATCACCAGCATCCCAAACTCCTTCGGGGCATTCCGCAGGATGAATTCAGTCACCTTGCGATGGGTCCGCACGTTCAAGGTTCCAACAAAAACGTTGGGCTTGGGTTCGATAAACCAGCGTTTGAGGTGGCCCCGGATGGCGGGCGGGACGTCGTTGCAGACAAGGACAGTCACGCTTCGCTGCGGGGTTGGAGGGGGTGATCCGGCGGGGCGTCTTCGGGGGATTCGCCGAGGCCTTCGAAAAGCTTTTTCAAGTCGTCGGGCATGCGGCGCAGCATGCGGGTTTCTTCGATTTTCTTTTTGAGGAGTTTTCTCACAAGCGTGCCGTCATCCTTGGGATCGATGGAGATGGTCTCGAAGGCGGCGGGCCAGGAGGTTTCATGTTTGTAGAGATCGGCGGCATCGTAAATGAAGGGGAGGGTGCCGGCCTGGTGAACGAAGCCGAGCTGGGGGATGAAGCCCATGGAGCAGCAGACGGCGGCAGTGAGCGAATAGAGGGAGGCGTTCGAGGCGGAAAGGGCGCGGTTGATGCCGTCGGCGAGGTTCCAGTTGCTGGTTTTGTAGTCGCGCCCTTTCCAGGTGACGCCGTATTGGAGGCCGAGGCGGGCGTAGGTTTCTTTCACACGCCTGCCCTCCATGCCACGGAGCTGTTTGATGGAAACACCATGGACGGAGGCTTGGGGAAAGCGTTGGAGGAACATCCGGCGGGCGATCTCGTTTTGGGAACGCTTGTTTGCCCAGGCGGTGGCGTGGATGCGGGCCATGGAGTTGTCGTGATTCGGCGTGATGCCGAAGGCGTAGAAGCGCAGGCCGTCCTCGCCGAGCCAGAAGAGGGGGCAATTGCACTGGGCGGCGGCCTTGATGGCGGCGTGGGTGACGGTGGTGCCGGGGCCGAGGATGAGGGCGGAGATGGTGGCGACGGGGAGGCGGGTGATCAGACCGTCGGAGCCGATCCATTTGATGGAGGAGTCATCGACTTCGATGCGGCCTTTTTCGAGGTAGATGGGCGTCCAGCGGTCCTTGGCGGGAGCGAGGGTGTCGAGTGGGGGGCGTTCGAAGATGGGCATGGGGAAAGCGCGGGAGGCGGAGTGGGAAGTGAGCGGTGAGCGGTTAGGGATCGAGGGTGGTGATGGATTCGATTTCGTGGGGGTGGAATTCGAGGGTGTTGATGCGGAGGCGGATTTTACGAGGATCGGAGGTGCGGGCGGGGGAGATGAGTTGGATGGTGCCGGTGATGGACTTGGAGTGACCCTCAAGGCGCAATCGGACAGGTCTGCCGAGGATGATTCCCCAGCGGTGCTCGAAGGCGCGTTTTGCTTCATCAAGCTGCTCTTTCCAGCGCAGGTATCCGGCTTCGCCGGAGTTCGCATCGAAGCTGAATTCACCTTGGTCGAAGGACATGGTGTTAGAGAAAGGGATTGATGATGGTGAGGTGGTCGAATTGGCGGCCGTGCTGGAGGTCCTCTGTGTAGATTGTGGAAACGCCAGTCTCCAGGGCTGCGGCGACGATGAGCGAGTCGTAAAAGCGGTATCGGGTCTGGGAATGAATGGTCAGGGCCTTCTGCCAGATGCTGGGAGACGGGTAGGCTTGGCAATGGGGGGCGAGGAGGAGTTCCAAGAGGGTTTCGATGACCTGGGTGGGAACGGCTTGGTGCCGATTGTGCAGGGCGACGGTGCAGAATTCCTGAACGACCTGCCAACTGATGAGCCAAGGTTGATCTTCGCGGATCAGGTGTTGGGCGATTTGCTTCTTCTTCTCGTCTTGAGCGGTGAAGGCATAGACAAGAATATTGGTATCCAGGAAGTAGGGCGGGGGATCGCTCATCGCTCGTTCATTTCGTCCCGGGTGTAAGGTCCGCCAAGGTCGTAATGCTTCATCTCCTCCATCAGTTTGGAGATTCGTTCGCGTCGTTCGTCGCGTGCGGCGAGGTCATGGAGCCATTCGCGGAAAAGGGCGTTGAGGGTGGTGTTTCGGGACCGGGCCTCTTGGCGGGCGAGCTCGATGGTGCGCTCATCGGCACTGAGGGTGATGTTTTTCATTACACGAAAGTAGTGCGCACTGCTTTCGTGGTCAAGTCAGGAAGAGGGCCGGTGGTGGCGGATGGGGCGGGCGTCGTGAGTGCGGTTTTGGAAGCTGCGGGGCTGGTCGAGCAGGTGGAAGTCGCCGGGTTGGGAGTTGTTCAAAGTGAAAGCAAGAACGACATCTCAGGAACAATGGCTAAGGGTCGAGCGGAAATGGGAATGCTTCCTGATTAGTGGATTTCGGATCGACTTGTTTGATACGTCGGGCGTGATACTGGCGTCTTTCCGGTGCAAAGGAGGTGGGATAATCAAGCCATGAGTCGGTCCCGTCCGAGAAATCGGAGGCTGTTAGAGTATGGGCGCAATGTGTCCAGTCGTCTGGGATGACCCATCCGGGATGAATGGTAAGAAGGGCTCCTCTGACCATCTGCCAGGCTGCATTGGCACCGTCTGACGGGAGTTCACCGGGAGGGATGACCGGAAGGGAAGGGACGCAAGCCCTTCGCCCCAACCAAGCTCCCCAAGTTGGATTTCTCAGATGACTGGCGATGTCCACGAGATTCGACTGCGAGCCCTGAATGAGTACGACAAATATTTGATCCTGCAAATAATGGCGGCGGGTAAGTTCAGTTTCCTTAATTCCCCCGGAGGCGGTCCGGGCGTTCTGAACTGTGTGGTAATCCACTAAAGTAGGTGTCGCCTTTTTCGATCGATTGGGAAGACGGGCCATGAGCATAGGAAGAGAGGCGAGACAGGCTATTCGTTCGTCGTGATCAGTCGATTGTCGGTCAATCCCGCAGGCTGCTGCCAGTAGCCCGACGATACCGCTTTGGGTCGGAAATGAGAGGGTTCCACGTCGTCTGAACTGGCTTTGATGGCCCCACGATTGAAGAGGTCCGGCAAGGATTAGCGGAAGCGTAGGAAGGCTCATCTCCCAGGCGATTTGAGAACTCTCATTCATGAAACTAGGCTTGCTGCCACAAGTTTACTTAAAAACTCAGGGAACGGAACGTGAGTGGGAGAATCTTTTGCCGTCGCCGGAGATGCTCCAGTAGCGAGGCTTATCTTTGATTCGAGGCCCCACGCGGAATTGAGGTCCGAGTAGTGCTTCACAAGTTTGTCAACGGACCGCGTTACAAAGCCCTCGTCACCGGCTTTGATTGGGCACTCGAAGGCGTTGATGAGCTGGAGTGGACTCCCTTCCTCGCGAACAACACCCAGCGCGTAGGCAGGGAAAGTGTTAGCATTCATGCCGGTCTTGCGGGCTCGGGGGATGGCCTTGAGCGAGGATTCAATGAAAGTCGCAAGGGCTTTTTCTCGATCCATCTCATCCATATCCCGCAAGTATCCCATTTTGGGATCAAAGAGCGAATCCATGTCGACTGCGATGTAGCGGTAGTAAGTTGCGCTGCTGAACTCCAGCACACCAAGCATACCGGAGCCCGAATGGGCATCCTCGTCACGGTTGGCAAGCTTCTCTCGAAGAATGTCATCCACAGCAGAGTAGAAGTCTTGCTGAGGTTCGGCCTCGTGGGTCGATAGCGCGTGCGAGAAGCAGGAGGCACCGTCAATGTTCAAATGCGGGCTATCCGCAGCCATCCTACCAAAGAGGGCGATATCGACCGCATCCTTAAGATAAGATCCCTTTTTCTGGAGTTCTTTGAGAGCCTTGGTCGCCGCCTTCTCGGCATGTTTTCTGAGTTTGACTTCGGCTTGATCTACCTTCGCGTTCGCCTTCTTCTTGTCTTCGTCTGAAGTGTCGTCGCCAAGCGAGGATTGAGCGCCGAGTGCGGCGGAGTAAGCTTCCCATTCGGCGAGATGATCGTCGGCGGTCCTACTCAGAGCGGCGGCAACTACTTTGGTTTCTTCGGGTGCCAGAAAATAGAGAGCGCTAGTTCGCTCATTGCTGAAACGTGGATCAGCCTGCCCAAACGCGGAAATCGCGCCTTTCACCACAACATCAATCCGTTCGTCGGATGGCGGTGAGTTGCCAGCTTGAACTTTGATTGATTTTCGCAACTCATCTGCAATCAACTTGGTGCGCTTTCCCTTGAACTGCTTAAGATTCAGGCGCTGAGCTTCTTCTCTAACAGAGCGTTTAAGGCATTGGCTAGAGAGGCGGGCACGGGTCACCCCACCGAAGATTGCGGTTTTCGGAAGTCCGGCGTCGTCACGGTTGAGACAAGAGACGGGAAAAGACTGCAAGATATGAAGTTCAAGAATTTTCATGAGGACGATTCTGTGGATTTTTTTTGTGGCTAGTTCTGGAAGCGACTGGTTTTGTTGAGGCGTTCGCGGATTTCTGCCAACACGTCCCGGAGCGCATTCAAGTCGGATTCGGGAATATGGGGTGCGAGCTGGCTTTCGAGAAGTGAGTCTTCGCAGGGATAGTGCCTGAGAAGCATCAGGACATCGGTCTCGTAGAGAGCAACCCGGTCGAGTTGGCCTTGGCGGTAGAGAGAGGGGAGCGCGAAGAGCTTGAGGAGAATGATTCCTTCGGGTGTGGCACAGGTAAGGCGCGTTCCGACAAAGTCCCTTTCCTCCACATGACGTTCGCTGATCTCTTGGAAAAGTGGATTCGCCGTTAAGAGAAGATCGACCCGCAGTGCGCCAACTTGGCCGCTTGCAAACCATTCATTTTGTTCTCGCAAGGTAAAGCCCGGTAGCCGGTCGATGTCCTTTACGGCGATAATCAAGTCGATGTCGCGAGTGTTCCTTCCTTCGATGTGTTGAAGCACCGCGAGACCTCCAACTAGAACATGGGGAATCTGATTTTCTACGAGTCCGGCTACAAATGTCCGAGTGGCTTCGATCAGCGATTCTTCGTTCATGATGGCATCTGGAAAGGAAACGTTTGCGTCTCGAATGACTTCAGCAATATCGTTCCGACGGGTAATGGGGGCCGATAAAGGGGGCGAGGGATTCATGACTTTGAAACCATTGGATGGATCACGAGGAAACCATTCCCGAAGGCGCGTCCACGACCGATGCCTTTCAGCCACTCGGTGGCGAATTGGGATTTTTCGGTGATGGCTAGTGCTCCTTCGAAGCGGACCCGATGGAGGCGGACGCTATGGGAAGTCGAGTCCCGGGAAGAGCGCTTGGCAAAATGCTGTGAGCGCAAAAGGATCGGTTCTTCCGCTTTAAGGATCTTGAACCCCCTGCGCTCGGACTGTTGTTTGAGCCATTCCAATAGAGCGGCCCCTTCAATGATCGGAACCCGTCGGCTGCTGCGATTTTTCAGGATCGTCCCGTCTCCGCGACGCACTGAGGGCTTGTTCGGATCTCGGCGGGTAACGGTTGGATTGGCTATCAGCGAGAAACGGTAGGCCTCATGTTCGAAGAACGAGTCGGGAACCGGTCGACAGCGCCACCCGGGTTCGGGACACCAGTCAGGCCGCCTCGCTTCCGTGGGCGAAAGAACGATGACTCGTTCGCCTGTTTCGAGTTGATCGAAGCGACTCAGGAAGACCTGGGATTCGGGGGCTTCCCGTGGCTGCATAGCCGGGAAGCAATCCCACAACGCTGCATGCCAGTCCCAGGGCGTGTGCAATTCTCGCTTGGACGCTAGTTCGTATGGTATTACGGCTTCGGAGAGGAACATTGGCCTAAGTCGTTTGGGTTATGGGTTCTTCTTTCGTCACCGTCTCTGTCTCACGCCAGTATTCGCGAGCCCAGCGGAGGCGGGGACCCTTTTCATCGGCCCAATCATTTTGCCACCAGCTAAGATCCTTGAGCAACCCATTGAAATCGAGCAGCGGAGGAGGTGAGACGGGACTCAGGAGGCGGACCACTGCACGCAGATGGGGGATCATCTGAACCGGCCTTCGGCAGCTTAGAATCCGTTCGAATCGCGGGGTAAAGGAGTTGTTCTCGATACTAACACAAGTAGGATCGGAAAGGTTCGAATTGGGCTTCTCTTGGCGCTTCATGGCAATCAAGCGGCAGAGGCTTCCGAGATTGGGTGGTCGTTTCCATTTCTCGGATTTTTCCTCGGGTGGGTGCCACGCATGGGGGTGCCAGGCGAAGACCGAGCAGGTGATTTGATAGGGTATGTGGGAGGATAGCGGACTGTCGGCACTCCAACCGGCGCGGCTCAAGTAGCCGGTCAGGAGCTGGTTGGACTCCTGCTCCGGGCGTTCAAGGCCGCGTCGCAACCTCGCCCGGATACCCGGGTTGAAATACGGATTGGGAGTTCTACCCTCGTGAGAAAACTCACAGCACACGGACTCCAACCACGCTGAATTTAGTTTAAGAGGATGCTTCATGATTTGTTTTTGGTCTTTCTGCGCTCGGGTTGGGGTAGCTTGCGTCCGGATTCGATGAAAGCACGGGCGCGGATGTGGGCTCGATTGCTCAGCGGACAACAGGTTCCAAAGGCTTGTTTTGTAACCTGCTTTACGAATCTTGGCCAAGGTGCAGTTGCACGATCATCAAGTGATCGACTTGGTGACGTGCTGGCCTTGTTGGCCTCTTCTACCAGGACGTGATGATGCTGTTGGAGAACCGACCAGTAGTGATCAGTCGCGAGGCGCTTCCTGTCAGAAGATCCATGGGGATCACAAATCCTGCACCATGCACCAACTTTCGCTTCGAGACGGTTGGCGGAGGCGTCGGCCAACTTAACGCCGGCTTCAAACGCGTCGCGCCAATCTCGATTGACGCCGTCGTCGATAAATACTGACCGAGGAATGCGGTAGGAGGATTCGTAATAGTCGATGGTGTTTGCCTGATCCCCGCCAACTCCTCCCAGCCACAGATCCATCATCCCGTTTGCGTGGGGGAGGCCCGCTGCATTACTGATCACAAAGGGTCCGCGGGTTTGTGGGTCGGAGGTAGTAGCTCGAATCAGCAGCACCGCTCCCAACGAACGCCATGCTTCTTGAAGCATCCCGCCTTTAGCGCAACTTAGCGGCACGTGTTCGGGCTGATTATTCTTAGTTGTGGTGAGGATGGTTAGCGAGGAATCACGAGCCCCCTCGGCAAATCCAGGGTAATCCAGCGCTTTGGTTAGCTCGGTGGTGGCTAGTCCTTCATCCAGCCAAATACTGCGGCTTAGAGGAACGAGTCGTCCGAGGTAGCTCGTGGTAAGAACCCCGGCGACGGGTTTTCCAGCAATGTGGTGCACTTCGGGGGATGGCAGCGATTGGAGAATTTCCCAAACGGGTTCACCTGGTTCGGCGGCGAGATCAGAGAAAGGAATCAGATTGAGCCACAAGGTTTCCAGCAATGTCTCTCCGCGGAGATAGCCGTGAATCGCATTGGAGTCGCGGCGTGGACCTGCCTTGGCGGAAACCGGGGTAGTCTTCCCTCCAATCGTCTCCGATCCGCCCACCTTGCCTCCAGCTGCATAATTCTGGAATGATAGCAGCCGAAGTGCAGCCCATTCCGGGGTAAAAGAGCGGAAAGCATGGAGATCAGGCTGAAACAATGAGGCACTTTTTTCATCAGCACCGGCGAGCTTGGCGAGCGAGGCTGTTCCGGGATTCCCGGCACCGTGAATTTGGAGGAACCGGGGCCCGCTTCCAAGTAGCTCGAAGCACGAACGAATATCCGTGCGGCCAAGATAGGCAGCGGATTCAGGGACAATGCGATCTCGGCACGATTCGTGATCGTCCCCGTCCTGTGGGCCGTTGAGGGCGCGATGCGCGATGCAGAGGAGGAGGTTGGTGACTGCGATACGCTCGGGCGGCGTGAGAGACAGATCGGCTATGCCGGAGGCTTGAGTGAAGCACTCTTCCAAACTGACAATTCGCGATTCTCCATTGATCAGGGAGACCGGAATCCAAGCATTGGAAATGAGATTCATGACGGTGGAAAGAAACGCAAAAGACGAGGGGGAAGGCAAGATGTTTGTAAAAATATTTGAAGGGTTTTTGGGTATATAGGGTTGAGAATATTGAGAACGTGAAGAATGATTGGGCAGCTTCACCGATGTGGAGATGACCCTGGTTTTTGGGTAGCTCTGACGTGACGTGCAGATTTCCCCACCCACGTGGGGATTTGACTACCATTCTGATTCCATCACAAGTTCCTCGCTAGTAATGGATTCTGTTGAATAAGGCCTTTGGTTTGGAAGGGATAGGCCAGTGAAGGCGTTGTAGCTCATACCGGGAATTGCCTGACTGTCAGCGCCTTCGTCACGGTGTTCGGCGTAGGGAAGCACTCGCTCCCCATCGACCCAGGCACAGGCGATTGGTCCAGATTGCAGTCCCTCAAGAACCGGGGGGAACCAGGTTTCGTTTTTCGGGAGGAACCAAGCTGGAATCTTGACGGAATTCCGGAAGATTTCCCGTCGAAATGGAAGGGTGTCGCGGAAAGCCTCGAATAAACTCGGTGGTCTTTGTTCCGCTTGATTCAGGAAGGTCCAAGCTTTGTTGTCGCCAGGTTGGACCCGTCTCGAAAGTAGGACGAGCGGAAGTGTTGGAAATCGGATGATTCGAGTACTGAGGTTGGTGAATGGGTCTTCGTCTCTCAGATCGAGGATTGGCAGATTCCAAATGTCTGTGATTCCGTTCGCGAGGATTTCCTGAGCCTTGACCGCCTTCTTCAATGCGCTGGATAGAGAATGCCAATGGGCCGGTTCACCATCGCTTGGCTCGGCATAGGTTGCTTCGAGAAGCGCTTCCATGTCGTCGGGCAGCACGACAGCTTCTCGGCCCTGCCAAGCTGTCAATGTCCGGAGTAAAACGTAGGGATCGTATACCCGGGACAGGCCAGCAAAAGAATCCACCGCGTCTTGGTTTGGATGGTAAGGATCAAAATTGGGAACGATGATCCGGGTTGTGGGAGTGCTACAATCGGCGGGTCGTTGGGTGTTTGGGAATCTCCAGAGACGGCCCATTCTCTGAAGCATCATGTCAGTTGGTGCCAGATCGGTGACTAGGTAATCGGCGTCGAGATTGAGACTTTGCTCAGCGACCTGGGTCCCGATCAGAATACAGCCGTTCTTTGTCTCTCGGTTTTGGTAACGTGAGATCCAGTAATCTTCGTTGCGCTGGCGATCCTCCCAAGTGAATCGGGAATGAAGGACACCGCATGTGAGATCGGATCCACAATCTCGGACGAGGGTTGAGCAAAGGCTCTTGGCTGCAATGGCATTTGCGACAGAGTTGCGGATCCAGAGTACCCTCTGACCGTGTTCCGCCCGATTGGCCAGCTCGCGGGCAGTATGTATTTCATCATCGCTTCGAATCTCGATGGCGACGGACTTGGAGGCGAAACTGGAAGGGCACCGTACGGTTTTAGCGGATCGGCGGGATTCCGGCAGTGACCACGCGGCATAGGTGATTCTGCTTTGCTTGCGCTGCTTTTGTGAGTCGTCATTGTCCGATTCAGCGGGGGGATTGACGCCTCCCGCTTTGAGAAGTCGGAAGCGCTGGGCTTTGGTCAAAGTGGCGGATAGGACGATCACCGTGGAGCCAATCTTGGACAGGTAGCTGATGAGTCGCTCGATCAGCGAACCGGTGTAGACGTCGTAGGAGTGGATTTCATCGAGGATCACCACCTTGCCTGACAGTGCGGCAAGGCGTACAAAGAAGTGCTTAACCGGCAGGACGCCGAGGAGTGCCTGGTCAATCGTACCGACCCCGAATGGAGCGAGGAGAGCCCGCTTGTTGCCGTGGAACCAGTCGTTGGCGCAAGACGCCCCTTCTTCTGTCGTCGGTGATTGCCTTCCGTTGTCGGTAGAAAACGTTGGGTTCCAAATGGGGCCCGGAGATTCATCGAGCCATGCCGCCCCATGGATCAGTTTGACGTGGGGCGAATGGCTGGCATCGGGAACGAAACCTGCGTTGACAAAGGGTATGATCGCTTCTTTGCAGATTCGGGCGCTTGTGATCTGGGTTGGGAGGGCGAAGTAGAATCCACGCGCTTTCTTCTCAGAGACGAGCTGATGAGCTGCCCACAAAGCGGCTTTGCTTTTTCCGTCGCCCATTTGCGCTTCGACGATGTAAATCCCGGGCTTTGTGCACACCTCGTAGAGACGCTCCTGAAGTTTCCTTGGGAAAAGCTCGCCAAAGAGACCGCTGAAATTCTGCTTGTTCGCAACGGGTAGGTTCCAACCAAGTGTCGAAATCGCAGTTTTCGCGTCCCGTTCAGCTCTTTCGACATCGGTGTGGGACGGGGGACCGAAGAATCGCTCGTCCGATGCGATCCAATCGCAGACGGTCACCCAGCCGGCTAGAGCGAACAAGGAGGCCGTATCGTTGGGGATCTCTGCACGAGGAAACGGGAACGGTAGTCCGCATAGTTCTCGGAGACGCGAAATTAGTTCTGACCTCAGAGTGGCGAAGTGCCTGCCATGGAGTTTCTCCGGAGAGTTCCTGAAAAATGGCAGGTTCCTTGAGTAGGGGAATAGCTTGCCATGATGAGAGGCGATCAGCAGCAGAGTTTTCTCCCCGTTCCTTCCGGAAAGCATCCCGAGTTCAACAAGAGCCTTGCCGGTGATTTGTCCGTGATTCCGACAGTTGGCATTGCTGTTTTCCCAATTTTCCTCAAGAGCGAGAGCTTGAAGATCATTTTTGGCGAGCCACGGAGCCGACTGCTGTAGGAATCCCAAAGAAATTTTTCCGATGTCATGAATGGAGAGCGACCAGGGAAGCAATTGGTCAGGAATATTTGAAAAAGACGAAAGTCCTGCGAGATCCCTGCCGACCGCCCACGCATTTAGACTGTGGGTCAGAATATCGAGCATTGGCTCGCCTTCACGTGGGTTTCCCTTGGGGAAAGTCTTGGCCCAGCAGTCGGCTAGGGTGATGGGGGGGAGGTCGGGCATGGTAGCGTTCAGACTCTAACGCTATCGGGTGGGGTGGGACAAGTATAGGGGGTGAAAAGACATTTTTGAGATGGTGTTGCGGGTGCCGGGCAATCGTCTGAAGAATCAAGATTCGAGCTCGTTTCTTGATACGGTAAGGGGCGATCAATGTTAGAGATGGGTTGGGAAGCTTCGGCGACGATTGCCCGGGGAACTCGTTGAGCGAAGCATTCGACCCCGGTAAGTGTGCGCAGATGGGGCGGGAGTCAGTGGTGGGGCGAGCATGTGGCACGCCTTTCAGGGTACGGATCATCAAGGCTCTGGCCCCGGGGTGGTCGTCGCTTTCGCTCCTCGACCCCGGGCGAATATCTGTCGTCCCTGCCGGGACGAAGAGGGGGATTGCGACCTTCGGTCACCCTGGAAACCGAAATGCAATGGAACAGGAGGTAGCAGAGAGAGGAGAGGGTTCAATGGCTTCGCTCAAATTCAGGCAAATTTGGAAACCACCCTGAGGGTGAATCGGTAGATTCATGTAAGTCTTTCATGCTCTGCTTCCTCCGCTTCCTCCTGTTCAATCCGTTTTTCTTTTTAGCACCAGAACCCGCGCTGCGCTGGAGGGTAACCGGCCTTGCCGATGGCCAGTCGAAAGTGACTTCGCCTTGATCGAATGACAGGGAGAAGGGAGGATTACAGGGCTTGGAGGGTTACCAAATCAGGTCGAGTTGGAGGTCGCTGAAGAAGGGAGCGCGGGAGGCGAGGGTGAAGGGGCCGAGCTGGGTTTGGGCAGCGAGCATTCGGTCGAAGGGATCACGATGGGAATGGTCGAGTGAGGCGGCGCGGGAAGCTTCAGGTACGGTTAGAGGGAGAAATCGCCAGCCTTCTTGGAGAATCGCTGTGGAGAGCTGATCGCCGATCAGGGCGGAGGGCAGTTCGAGTTTTCCAAGGCGGTTTTTGAGAAGGATCTCGTAGGCAGAGGCGGCGCTGAAGTGGATCTCGTTGGAGGGTTCTGCCATGGCTTTTCGGATTTTGGTGCCAAGATGGGGCGAGTCCTGCCACCACCAGAGTGCGGCGTGGGTATCGAGCAGGATTTTCATGGCGCGCTGCCTTCCCATGCGGCGAGTTCTCGGACTAAGCCAAGTTCGCGAGCTCTTTCTTAAGGAAGGGGGCGGTGGCGGAGCGTTTGGATTGGGCGATTTTTTCGGGGGGGCCTTGGGCGACGATGGTGCCGCCGTTTTCGCCGGCTTCGGGGCCGAGGTCGAGGATCCAGTCGGCTTCGGCGGCGACGGCCATGTGGTGCTCGATGACGATGACGGTGTGGCCTTCGTCGACGAGGCGGTGGAGGACGTCGATGAGCTTTCTAACATCTTCGAGGTGGAGGCCGACGGTGGGTTCCTCGATGAGGTAGAGGTTGGTGGCTTTGAGCTGGGCGTTGGTGAGTTGGGCTTTTGCCGAGCGGCCTTTGATGAGTTGGGAGACGAGTTTGATGCGCTGGGCTTCGCCGCCGGAGAGGGTGGGGGACGGTTGGCCGAGTTGGAGGTAGCCGAGGCCGGTGTCGGCGAGGAGCTTGAGCGGGGTGGCGATGCGCGGTTGGGATTCGAAGAATTCGGCGGCTTGCTCGATGGTGAGGGCGAGGACTTCGCCGATGTTTTTTTCGCGGAAGCGAACTTCGAGGGTGGCCGGGTTGTAGCGGAGTTCGTTGCAGGTTTCGCAGGGGACCCAGGTGGTGGGGAGGAAATCCATTTCGAGTTTGATGCGGCCGTTTCCTTCGCAGTCGGGGCAGCGTCCTTCGCCGGTGTTGAAGGAGAAGCGTGAGGCCTCGTAGCCGCGCATGCGGGAGTCGGGGAGCTGGGCGAAGAGCTTGCGGATGTCGTCGAAGACCTTGACGTAGGTGGCGGGGCAGGAGCGTGAGGTTTTGCCGATGGGGGATTGGTCGACGGTGTAGCAGGATTTGAGATGCTGGAAACCGGTGGCTTTTTTGAAGGGCTTTTTGGATTTGTCTTTGGCGTCGGCAGCGGGGGCAACGCATTGGCGCATGAGGGTGGATTTCCCGGAGCCGGAGATGCCTGTTAGAACGGTGAGGCGGGCGAGGGGGATGGTGACGTCGATGTCCTTGAGGTTGTTGGCGTGGCAGCCGGTGAGTTTGAGCTGGGGGTGGGTTTTGCCGGTTTTCCGGCGCTCGCCACGGATGGGGTGGGCGATGGGGTGGGTGAGGGCTTGGTAAGTGGGTGAGTTGAGGAGGGATGATTTGGCTGCTTTGCCACGAGGCTTTTTGGAAGTGGGCGGGACGCCCACGCTCCCCTGTTGTGGGGGCGGGCCTTGATAGACGATTTCGCCGCCGAGGCGACCGGCTCCGGGGCCGAGGTCGATGAGGTGGTCGGCGCGGGCGATGGTGTCTTCATCGTGTTCGACGACGACGAGTGAGTTGCCTCGGTCGCGGAGGGCGATGAGGGTGTCTAACAGGGCTTCGTTGTCGCGCGGATGGAGGCCGATGGTGGGTTCATCGAGGACGTAGAGGACGCCGCGCAGGTTCGAGCCGAGCTGGGCGGCGAGTCGGATGCGCTGGGCTTCGCCGCCAGAGAGGGTTTTCGCGGAGCGGTCGAGCTGGAGGTAGCCGAGGCCGACGTGTTCGAGGAAGGCGAGGCGCTGGGTGACTTCGGGGAGGATGTCACGGGAGATGAGCTTCTGGCGGTTGTCGGTGAAGTTGAGTTTGGCGAAAAGTGAAGAGGCTTCGATGACGGAGAGGCTTGAGAGGGTGGAGATGGCAGGAGCGAGACGCTCCTTCCACTGACTGGAGCGGGACGCTCCAGCCACGGCCTTGGAGTGGAGGCGGACGGCGCGGGATTCGGGGTTGAGGCGGGCACCTTGGCAGGAGGGGCAGGTGATGAGTTCCTCGTTGTCCATGCGCGAGACTTTGCGGTCGGCATCGAGCTCTGCGGCGAGGATGGAGTCGAAGCGTGAGGTATCGAGAAGGTGGCGCTTTTTCGGGACTTGGCCATGGCCACGGCATTCGCGGCACCAGCCGTGGGGGGAGTTGAAGGAAAAGAATCGGGGGTCGAGTTCGTCGAAGGAGGTGTGGCAGGACGGGCAGGAGGCTTCGGTGGAGAGGAGGACGAATTTTTTGTCGGGGGTGAAGAGGCGGAGGGTGCCTTTGCCGAGGTCGAGGGCGCGTTCGATGGAGGCAGCGAGGTTCGATATGGCGGTTTTGTTTCCTTCGGCCACGACGACGTCGATGTCGTGCTCCTTGAAGCGGGCGAGGCGTTCGAAGCCTTCGGCTTCCTTGAATTGGCGATCTACTAGGAGTTTAGTAAATCCTTGTTTGAGAGCCCACTCGGCGACGTCGGTGTGGTAGCCTTTGCGGCCGCGGATGATGGGAGCGAGGATGGTGATGGGGCCCTTTTTGAGATAGCTGCGGATGGTTTTCTCGATGGCGGCGAGGGATTGCTTTTCGACGGGGACGTCGCAATCCGGGCAGTAGCGGGTGCCGAGTTTGGCGTAGAGGAGGCGGATGAAGTTCCAGATCTCGGTGACGGTGGCGACGGTGGATTTGATGCCGCCTTGGGAGATGCGTTGCTCGATGGCGACGGTGGGGGGGAGGCCGGCAAGGAGATCGATATCGGGCTTTTCCAACTGCTCGGCGAACTGGCGGGCGTAGGTCGACATGGAGTCGAGGAAACGGCGCTGGCCTTCGGCGAAAAGGATGTCGAAGGCGATGGTGGATTTTCCTGAGCCGGAGAGGCCGGAGATGACGACGAGTTGGTCGCGGGGGATGTCGACGGAGATGTTCTTGAGGTTGTGTTCGCGGGCACCTCTTAAAGAGATGGAGGATGATGGATGTGGGATGGGGGATGATGATTTGGCGGCTTTGCCGAGCTTTTTGGAAGTCAGGGCAGAAATGCCCTGACTCCGTTTCAGGAAGCGGGCGGTTTCGGTTTTTAGGGTGGCGATGTGTTCGGGCGGGCCTTCACCGACGACTTGGCCGCCGTGGGCACCGGCTTCGGGGCCGAGGTCGATGATCCAGTCGGCGCATTTGATGACGTCGAGATTGTGCTCGATGACGATGAGGGAGTGGCCGGTATTGACGAGGCGTTGGAAGACGCCTAACAGGCGTTCGATGTCGGAGAAGTGGAGGCCGGTGGTGGGTTCGTCGAGGATG
>CAZVMS010000321.1:0-22805 GCA_964628795.1 uncultured Haloferula sp.
TGGCGACGCGTGTCCTGATGCCACGCCGCCGCCCGGAGCCACTGTGTCAAAACCGCGTGTCGTGTCCTCCCTCCATATAATCGCGGGCTTTTTCACGACTTCACCGCATTTTCAGCAGCCATCATGCCGAACACTTCTGTCCCGTTGCCCAGTTCCTTGAAGGCATCCTTCGCCACGCCCTCATAATTCGGAATCGCGCTCCCCTTCTTGAGATCCTTCAAGTGCAACTGCGAGACTCGCCCCTTCAGCTTCTTGATCAGCTCCGCCGGCTCCTGACCCCCGAGTTTTACCCAGAAGACATCCATCTCGAACTTCATCGCATCGCCAAACTCTTCGATGAAAACATCATAGCCACACTTTCCGCCGTCCATCGGAGCGAACTCGAACGAGTGATTGTGATAGGAAAGCTCAATCTCCGCATCCTTGCAGATCTCGGCAGCCTTGTTGAATTTGCCTGCCAAGCTCTTGTAGTCGTCGAGCGTCTTCCGAACCTCGCCCTCGAGATACGGAACCACCAAATGGCTCAAACCAACTTCCTTGGCCTTCTCGACGACCTTCTTGAAATCCGACATCCCCTCATCCGATGGCGTCACGACCGACGCCCAATCAAAGTGTGTGGAGTTCAGCGCCAAACCCGCATCCTTCATCGCGTTGAGCATCGGATCACAATTCGGGAAGCCATAAGGCTCACCCTGCTTGTAGCCCGCATCCACCACCGCCTGAACCGTCCCCTTCACATCCTTCGCAATCTGATCGCGCAAGGTGTAGAGCTGGACTCCGATGTTTTTCCGATACGCATTGTCCGCGTCCAGAGCCCAAGCTCTGCCACTTTGGCTTGCGAGAATGGACGTCACGACTGCTCCTTGAATGAATCGACGGCGTTGCATGTCCCATCCCTAATGAACCCGCACCACGATGCAAAGCGGAATCCGTCAGATCACCGAGACCCCCAATCTAAAGATTACCGAAGCAACTATTTTTGCATTGTAGTTACTGGATTTTTGCATTGTAGTCCCTAAGAGACTTCGAAAAACACTCGCGTTATCGATTTCGGGTCGTCGAGATGAGCCCTTCGGACGGAATCGTCATTAATAACCTGACCGTTCGATAGACCTTGCCCACTCGTTCGCCTTCTGTCAATCAATCGAAGAAGCACTCAAACCAAGACAGCGTTCTCCTACCACCCCTACCTGCAGGGAGACAGGCCGCTGACAAATCGCCAACTTAAAGCCTGATCGTGAATACTTACGGATCTCAAACCCCAAACAAGAAAGGTATCTTATCGATGCGGTCGCATGCCAGCGGCTTTGCCTTGATCGTTACGTTGTCCATTCTCATGCTTTTGGGGCTACTTGTGGTGGGACTACTCTCCCTTTCCACCGTGGCGCTGCGTTCTTCCAACATGGGAGCGGCGCAATCCGAAGCGCGGGCCAACGCGAGGCTGGCCCTCGTGCTGGCCATCGGCGAATTGCAAAAGCAAGCTGGTCTCGACACCCGGGTCACCGCCCCGGCGGATCTATTGAACGAGAGCAATCCACCACTTACCGGTGTCTGGCGCAGTTGGGAGGGCATCGACCACGAATCTTCGCAGCAGTTCGCGGGACGCCCCGTAGCCCCCGATTATGGGGCCAAGAAGGAGGCTGCGGATGGAGGCGGTCGCTTCCTCTCCTGGTTAGTCTCCGGTACGCCTTCAAAAGTCGAAGTGAATCAAGCCAGTTCCTTGGTGAAGAACCGCTCCTTTAAGGATTCCGTGCCACTCCTCTCGACCGGTTCACTCGCTGACGGTGATGACCGCGAAGTGCATGTTGTGCCCGTATCGGTGGACGAGTCCGGGACCCTCGCCTGGTGGGTCTCTGGAGAAAACCAGAAGGCCCGGTTGCCGCAGCCTTATGAACCCGAAGAGGACAGCGCGGCGCGGTGGTCGGTGATCGCCAAGAGCCATGGCGTCGCCAACCCTGAGCCCTTCGGATTCGACTCACTCCTCAACGACCCAGCGCCTGCCGCCCTGGCTATCTCCCGCTGCACCGCCGACTTCCTTGCTGAGAGTGGTGCCTCCACCATGCCGCGCGAGTTCTTCCACGACCTCTCGACCGATTCCGTGGGCCTGCTCACCAACACCGCCACCGGTGGATGGCGCAAGGACATGTCGCTACTGTCGGAGAAATGGGGCGAACAGCCGAAGTCCCGTCTCTCGTTCTTCCGCTTGACCCCCGACAAGACAGCCTCGGCCACCATTCCCACAAACAGTAGTCCGGTGCCGGCCGGATCGATGCTCTACCCATGGGCGACCTACCGCGGCGGTAATAACATCCCGATCTACCAGCACGGCCCGGTGAGCAGTTGGGAAAACCTCGTCAATTTTGCCACCCACTACAAACGGATCGACGCCTCCCCTTCCGGCCTGATCTCGTCTCCTTCTCATTCCGTGGCCATCGACACGCACACCCAGAACTTCTCGTTCCTGCACAAGGTCCGCGTCCTCCCGGTCATCGCCCGCATGCAGTGGGTCTTTTCCCACGGTGCCCGCGCCGCCCCGGGCAGCAGGTCCGGAGAACTCGAGCCGCTGCTGCTCCTTACCCCCGTCATCACGATGTGGAACCCCTACAACGTCCAAATCACCTCTCCGGGAGCCCTGAACTTCAGGATTCCCAAGGCCCTGCCGGCGGCGCTCCGCTACACGATCAACGGTCAGACGAACCGTCTCTACAACGCCGTCATGGCCGCCAACACCAATCAACCGTCCCTCGGTGGCGGGTCCCAGAGTTTCCAAATCAACGAGATCTTTACCCTCAAGCCGGGTGAGACACGGCTCTTCAGTCCCACCTCCACCACCCCAGTCGCGGACAGCGCCTCGCTCGTCCTGAGCCCCGGATATCGCAGTGGCGGCGGGCACTTTTACCGCGTCAAGAATGCCACCGGACAGGTCCCCGCCCTGCCAAGCTCCGCCACCATCAAGGCAGATGCAAAATTTGATACCGAATACGACGACAGAGCCCGCGGGGTTGGTATCTACCTCGACCTCTCGATCAACGGATCGCGCCACTTGGTCTACCGGATGGTCTACACACCGGAGGTCGCCAGCCTCGTTTATCCCGAGATGCGCAACCTGGCAGAGGGCACTCTCGGTCAATGCCTCACCAATCCTCAGCCTTTCCTTTCCACCGTGTTTGGTGCCCGCACCGCCAGCAATACCCACCTCGCCGCGAAAGGCTTCGTGCAGTCGAGCCCCTTCGTCAACTACACCGCCATGGGCGGCAAGGACCAGGTCGAGAGCACCATTCAGCGCCACTACGGCGGAACCGCCCACCCGGTCAACTCCCCCTTCGACTACAGCTTCGTCAAGCACGCCCCGGGCGGCGACAGCCTGCTCCCCAATGCCAGCGACGACACCGGGCGGGGCTACATCGTCACCGGCTTCAACAAGGCCGACGGCCTCTCGCGCTGTGTCATCTCAGAACTCCCGGTCCGACCGATCGCCTCGCTCGCCGAACTGACCCACTGGGACCTTCGTTATGAAAACCCCATCCCGCCTTACGCGATCAACCTGATCGGAAACTCCGATGCCAGCCCGCTCCTTCCTCCGAACGCGGTGGTCAATTCCCGCGACGCCGGTCTCAGCGTGAACCTCCAATACGACGACTCCTACTGCGCCAACCATCTTCTCTTCGACGACTGGTTCTTCTCCTCCATCGCTCCAGACCCGAACGACTTCGGCAACTCGGGCCGCGACCTTAAGGCAAGCTACTCTGACTGGGTGAGCGGTGAGAAACCCCTCGCCAACCGCGCCTACCGTCCGATCCTCGAAGACCAGGCTGCGGCACGCTCCGGCAACGGCAGTGACCTCTTCAGCGAGCATGTCAATCCGACCTCCTCTTGGCGAACCATCGCGTCCCGACTTGAGGTCGAGGGCATGTTTAACGTCAACTCCACCTCCGTCACCGCTTGGAAAGCTCTCCTCGGCCACGCCCGCAACCAGCGCGTCGCCTACATCAGTGAAACCGGCCGGGCATGGCGGGCTGACCTGTCGAACGAGACCGACCACGTGCTCAACCGCTTTTCGATCGCGGGCGACACCGAGGCTGGTTCTTCGGGATCCTCCGGTGCCTTTCCGGAGGCTACCGAGTTCGCTGGCTACCGGACCGTCGACGATGATTTCATCAACGCGCTCGCCGAAGAAGTCGTCGAGCAGGTCCGCCAGCGAGGTCCATTCCTCTCGCTCTCGGAGTTCATCAACCGGCAACTGTCGTCAGGCGACCTCGCGCTCGCGGGGACGCTGCAGACTGCACTCAATGCACTCTCCAAATCCTCGGCGACCAATCCCTTCAGCTCATTGATGGCGCTCTCGACCGTCTCTGACTCAAATCCCCCGAGCCCTCGGGGTGTCCCCTACGATGAGGAATACCAGTTTCCCGAAGCCGCTGCCGGCTACAGCGCCTACGGCCTCCCCGGCTGGACTCGCCAAGTCGACATTCTCCGCCCTCTGGCTCCGATCCTTTCTGCCCGGGACGACACGTTCACGATCCGTGCTCGGGGCGATGCTCGGGATGCCAGCGGCAAGATCCTTGCCCGAGCCGTCTGCGAAGCCACGGTCCGCCGCACCCGCAACTTCGTGGACTCAAGGGAAAGCGCTGACTCCTCCACCTCCCCGTCTCTTGCGGTCAATAAGGTCTTCGGCCGCCGCTTCGAGCTCACCGCCTTCCGCTGGCTGTCGCCGGACGAGGTCTAATTCGGCAGTTCGAACTCATCGCCCTTGCCGTCCGCGGTCCCCTGCCCTTGTTTCATCAACATCATGAAACTCCTTTTCATCTTCCTTGCCCTGTCTGCCGCCGCCTTGGGCCAATCGGCCCCGAAGCACACTTGCCGGATCCTATTCCTCGACGGTCCGGACTCTGCCCCCGAGACCCTCCATTTGTTCGACGGCATCAGTTCCCAGGAAGTCGACCTGCCCCGCATGAATTTTTCGAAGATCTACGAACTCCGCGCCGGGGATCTCGTGTTGCACCTTCTCCCTGGCCCCATTGAAGATCCGAAAATGGTCCCGGCGGGTGCTCCATCCACCAAAGTCCCCGCCGCCGTCGGAGACTTCTATCTGCTCCTAACGAGTGATCCGAGCAACAAGGTCGCCCCGGTCCGCATGCAAGTCATCAATGCCAGCTCCGAACGCCTCAAACGCGGCCAGATGCTCTGGTTCAATCTCACCGAGAATACCATTGGTGGTATGGTCGGCTCCGAGAAGCTGGTCATCAAACCCGGCTCCCGCATCACCCTCGACCCGCCGGCCGGGACCCACACGAGCTACGCCGTGGACCTCGCCTTCCGCATTCCGGGCAAAGAACATCTCTACCCGCTTTGTGAAACCCGCTGGAACCACGACCCGCGCAGCCGCAGCGTCGCGTTCATCATCTCCAAGGAGGGCGTCCGCACCCCCCGCGTCATGGTCTTTCCCGACTACCGCGAACCACCGGCGAAGGAGGGAAGGTGAAGTCGCCTTAGCCGGCAGCCTCTATCCGCTATGACCCCCACTGGATTTTTTGGGGGTCGGAGGGACAAGCTTAGGCAAACGCCCGTTTGGCGCTTCTCGTGGCACCCGGGAACTTCAGAAGGAGATGAGCATTAAAACAGCGCCTATGCCCTGAGCCGCGCAACTGCCTCACACTGAGAATCCTAGCCCAAAACGCGAAGATCTTCCGCCAGATTTTCTGAGCTGCCCGGGTGACCGTTTCATCCCAGCAACCGCAATCGATGTGGCCGACTCTTCAAAGTCTGCTGCATGACCTTCGCATCGAACCCCTCCTCACCGACACGCAGATCGCGCGCGCGGCGGAATTGCTCGACAAGCATCATGATCTTGGCACCCCGAATCCCGTCGGCGAGCGCCTCTGGTATGCGGTGAGCGCCCCTGACGGGCGATGGCTCGGCGTGGTGGTCAACAGCTCCCGCTTCCTGCTGCGGCCCGATCAAACCCGCCCTCGCCGCCGTCGAAGCCGCCTCCATGCCGCGCTGCACCCACAACGGCAAAATGGCAGCGGCGCATCCGCGGACCCCTTCCCGAGGAGGAAACCGTCGCCATCGATGGCAAACAACCCAACACGCCGGCGGCCACAACATCGTGACCGCCGTCACCACGCCCTCCCAGCACGACCTCGGCTGCGAACTCGTGGCCGACAAGAGCAACGAAATTCCCGCCGCCCGCAAGCTCGTCGGGCGGCTCGACCTCGACAGCAAACTCGTCTCGCCCGACGCCCTGCACAGCGGCCAGCAGACCGCGCGGGAAATCGTGCTCGAAGCCGGAGCCGTCCGCCTGGTCACCAGCGCCAGACCCCAACTTCCAGCCCCGAAACGGCAACGCACCCCTCGTGCATAGGCGCTGCGGGCAACGTCCTCCTTTGAATTCGGGCTTCCCTCCCTGCCGTGGATGGCTTATTGAATGATGCAAAATAAACATCATGAATTCCAACTGGAAGAGCCGCGCTGCGAGCGTCGCCGTTTGCGGCATGCCCCTAATCAATTATTGCTATGTGTTCTGCTTTTGGCTGCTAGCGAGCGCAGCTCTGGGGCACTGGGCGCAGCCAAACGTGAACGATCCGAAGGAATTTCTCTTCGGCCTTCCTGCAATAGCCGGAGTCATCCTGATGCTCATTTCGTTCGCTGTCGCACCCATCGTGGTCTTCCTCGGATACACGCGAAAGAAGACCGTGATCCATGTTCTAGCGTATGCCGTTTGTCTATTTCTCTCGATCTGGCTTTTCCGCGCTGACCTATTCCAGATCACGACATGGATTGCTGACTAATTCTTGGGAAGGAAGCATCGACGTCATCCGTGTAGCGCGAGCCGCAGTGGAAATGCACCGCCATTCCCCCGGCCAAATACATCAGCACCGATGCCCCCTCGTAACCCCCATCCCGCAAATGCCGATCCAAACGGTTCAGCATCTCGGAAAGCGCCGCCGTCAAACTAGGATGCCGCTCCGGCATAATTCAGCCTCCTCCTCAGCATGAGTTAAAAACGCGAACAGTCGAACCCCGTCGTCCGCACCAATTCCGCAAGCCAGTCTCCATCATGCAGCTTCGCTGCCACTTCCCTCAGCGCAACACGATTCCCATACCAATCGACCGCGGACAGAAAAAGCGCGGCCGCCGCAAGTTCCATTGGACCTGAACGCGTCAAAATCCTCCCAAGCTGCTGCATCAAAACATCCGCGCTGTGACGCGCAGAAGTCGAGTCGTTGTGCTTCGGAAGTTCGGTTCATGCCAAAATAGAATCGAGGACAAACTAGCGCTCGCGGCTTTTCACGACGAGGCCAATTTCATGCCGGAAAACAAGCACCTCACCCGTGCTCCCTTCCCCACACGAAAAAAGCCCGCAAGAACGCGGGCAATTTGAGAAAAACATTGGCAACCCGTAGGGGAATCGAACCCCTATTGCCAGAATGAAAATCTGGAGTCCTAACCGTTAGACGAACGGGTCGCTGTAAGTCGTCCGGCGAACCGGACGGGGCGGCAAAATAGTCGTGAGCCGGGGACTGGCAAGCCAAAAGTGATGGGAAAATTTGCGCCATTCCTCACACGGATGAGCGACATCCGGGTTTCCCTTCAGAAAGGCGGCTTGCCAGCAGCCATTTCGTTCCTACTCTGCGCCTCCTGTCAGACAGATTCTTTAGATACCATGAACACCGAAATCCTCTCCCAAGCCGCCAACCAGGCACGTGGCCTCGCCATGGATGCCGTCCACGCCTGCTCGTCCGGCCACCTCGGCCTGCCACTCGGCTGCGCCGAAATCGGAGCCGTCCTCTACGGTGCAGGCGGCCTGCGGTTTAATCCAGAAGCTCCCAAGTGGCTCAATCGCGACCGCTTCATCCTCTCCGCCGGTCACGGCTCGATGTTCCTCTACTCGTGGCTCCACCTTTCCGGCTACGATCTCTCGCTCGATGAGCTGAAAAATTTCCGCCAGCTCCATTCCAAAACCCCCGGCCACCCTGAGTCCTTCGAAACCCCCGGCGTGGAAGCGACCACCGGCCCCCTCGGTCAAGGCATCGGCAACGCCGTCGGCTTCGCCCTCTCCGGCAAACGCGCCGCCGCCCGCTTCAACACCAAGGACCACACCCTTTTCGATCACCACGTCATCGCCCTCCACGGCGACGGCTGCCTACAAGAAGGTGTCGCCAAGGAATCCATCGCCTTCGCCGGTCACAACCAGCTCGATAACCTGATCCTCATCTATGATTCCAATGACGTCACCCTCGACGCCATGGCCGAGCGCACCCAGAGCGAGGACGCCGAAAAGTATTTCGTTTCCCAAGGGTGGGACGCCGTCACCATCGACGGCCACGACCTCGTCGCCATTGCGGAAGCCATTTCCAAAGCCAAGTCCGACGACAACGGCAAACCCAAAGTCATCATCGCCAAGACCCTCATCGGAAAAGGCATCGCCGAAGTCGCCGGCACCGCCAGCGCCCACGGCGAAGGCGGCGCCAAGTTCGTCGACGAAGCCCACAAGGCCCTCGGCCTGCCCGCCGAATACTTCTACGTCTCCGACGAAGTTCGCGAGCATTTCAAAGAAATCGCCGAGAACGCCAAACACGAATTTCTCACCTGGCAGAGCAACTACGAAGAATGGGCCCAAGCCAACGAAGAACTCGCCTGCGAACTCCGCGCCGGCGTCAACGGTGAGATCCCCAGCGACCTCGCCGACCGCATCCCTGCCTTCGCCGATGATTACAAGGACGCCACTCGTGGAGCTGGCGGCATCGTCATCAACGCCGTCGCCAAAGAAGTCCCGCAACTCATCAGCGGTTCCGCCGACCTCTACGGATCAACCAAAAACTACATCAAGGGCGGCGGCGACTTCGGTCCGGAAAATCCTGCTGGCCGCAACATCTGGTTCGGCATCCGCGAGCACGCCATGGGCGCGATCTGCAACGGCATCGCCTACGACGGCATCTTCCGCGCCTCCGGCGCGACCTTCCTCGTCTTTGCCGACTACGTCCGCCCGGCGATCCGCCTCGCCGCGCTTTCGAAACTCCCGGTCACCTACATTTTCACCCACGACTCCGTCGGTGTCGGTGAAGACGGCCCGACCCACCAACCGGTCGAAACCGTTTCTGGCCTGCGCGTGATCCCGAACCTCGACGTCATCCGCCCCGCCGATGCCGAAGAAACCGCCGGTGCCTTCGCCTCCGCGATGCTCCGCACCGATGGCCCCACCCTCCTCGCCCTCACCCGCCAGGGCGTGCCACCGATGAGCCACCTTTCCGTCGGCGAGCGTCGCGATGGCGTCCACCGCGGTGCCTACATCGTGAAAAAGGAAAGCGGTGAGCTTACCCACATCCTCATGGGCTCCGGTTCCGAAGTGCAGCACTGCCTCAAGGCCGCTGAAGAACTCGGCGAAGGCGTCCGCGTCGTCTCCGTCCCCTGCTTCGAGCGCTTCGATCGCCAAGGCGCCGACTACCAAGAAGCCGTCATGCCGAAAGCCTGCACCAAGCGTATCGCCATCGAAGCCGGCGTCTCCGGCCTCTGGTGGAAATACGTCGGCACCGAAGGCAAAGTCATCGGCATCGACCGCTTCGGCATCAGCGCCCCCGGCAACGTCGTCATGGACGAGCTCGGCATGAACGCCGCCTCCATCATCGAAGCCGCCCAATAGGAAGCCATCGGGAGCAGCGACACTCCCGTTCCGTTCAACCCTTCAAAAAACGCGCCGCCCCACCCGGGCCGGCGCGTTTTTCATTTTTCATTCAACCCACCCCCGTAAACCCATTTCCCCAGCGCCCCTTTCGGCACTACAGTCCCCCCGCCATGTTCTCCCGCCTGCTCCTCCTCTTCCTGCTCGTCCCCCTCGCCGAGCTCACCATCTTCTACCTCCTCGGCTCCCGGCTCGGTCTCATCCCCACCCTCGCCATCATCCTTTTGACCGGTGTCCTCGGCGCGGCCCTCACCAAGTCCCAAGGCCTGCGCGTGCTCAACGAATTCCGCCAATCCACCGCCGCCGGAAAGCTTCCCCACGCCCCCATCATCGAAGGCCTCATCATCCTCGTCGCTGGCGCCCTCCTGCTCACCCCCGGCTTCCTCACCGATACCATCGGCTTCCTCGCCCTCGTCCCCGCCGTCCGCGCCTTACTCCGACAAACCCTCATCCACCACCTTTCCAAGAAAATCAAAATCATCACCCCCACCATCCATCGAGAGCCCAAGCCCCCCACCCGCACCCGCTCCGAAGCCCTCGACGACGGCAACGTCATCGACGTCTAAACAACCGTCCTCTCCTTTGTCGCATCCGTGTCGATCAAGCAGTCGACCGATGAATCACGGGCCTCTCCGATCCAACATGCGCTGCGTTAAATCGGTCCAACTCCGAATTGTAAAAAGCGATCATGCTCTGCATGTTGGTCACGACACATCCTTGCGATGCGTTGCAGCACCATGGGTCATGCTGAGTTTTCACCCCGCTTGAGTAGGTTTCAACGACCGTTAGCTTGTCGGATCTCTTATCTCCCACCACGATGAAGTTGCTAAAGGCCTCATCGCGCTGCTTAGCCCATACTCATTCGCATGAATCTCGTGCTTGTATTTGTGCGGCAGCTCCCCCGGCTTGATCAGGCTGCTTTGGAGCAGGCGGGTGATGAAGGTGCCGGTCAAGGGATCGATGATGTGGGCGCCCTTGCTGCCGAGGGTCTGGCCGAACTCGCCTTGCAAGAGGTCATTGATCCTGTGGATCATGACATCGATGGAATGGTAGGTCGAGAAGACGACGCTGATGTGCTGGGCGTCGTGGCGTTTGTCGATTTCGTAGGCGAGGCGCTTGGCGTCGGTGGTGGCGGGGTAGCGGGGTTCGTGGTGGAAATAGGTGCGGATGAGTTCCTCAAAGGGTACGAGAAAAGCCATAAAGCTTGGGGAATTGGCGGATTTCGTGAGGATTTTGGCAAGATCAGCCAGATGGAACCTCGGCACTTCCAGCGGCATCATTCATGGAGCCTCTCCCCCACCCCCGGACATCCACGGACCCACCCGCCGAAAGTCTTCGAATTTGCCGCACGCGGGGATCTTCTGCTTTTCTTTGGGCGGGCGAGCCTCGCTCGCGCCGCGTCGCTACCAGACCCGAGTTGCGCTCGCTTTTCGGCCCGAAACCCAACTCCCGATTTTGAGATTTAGGATTTAGAGTTTCCGCACCTCACCGTCCCTTGCTCCTTACCATGTCCCAGAAGACCGGAAGCTGGTCGGCGAGCTTGTCGAGGGCCTCGGTCTTTGCCTTGCGCATCGCTCTGCTTTGATTGTTGTAGGTGTCCATCTCCGCCATGATACCAGAGGCCTCGGCTTTCTCCTCAAGCACGCCATAGACGTATCCCGTCCGGGCATCGCGCACCATCAGGCTGGCGGTGGCGCTTAGGCGGTAAGGCTTCGTCGGAGCAAGCCCGAGGGTCGCGAATGAAAGGATCGGAAGGTAATCGGTGGAATGGACGGATTCCTCAATCCGGTATACGGCCAGCAGATCCGCTCCGAGCTTGCGGGCTTCCTGATCGAGCTGCGCGTAGTCCTTCAGATTGGTCACCAGCCCGACCTGGTTCAAATTCACGATCCCCCTAACACCCGACAAGCGAGTGACCGCCTCGGCGTGTTTACTCTGCTCCACATCCGTATCGCGCTTCAATCGGTAGCCCGAGTAGCTCGACTCGATTCTCGCGATCGCCAGGTTGGCAGGAAAGCGGACCGTCGGCCTTGCCGTTCGGGTGTCTTGAGTCGCTCCCGCACGACTTTTCGAAACGGCTACCGAGTAGCTCCCGGGCGTGCCGTAGTAGCAGGAGTTCAAAAGCAGATTGATCGACAGAATGATTAGCGCTCGTTTCATCAAGCGCGTTCTAACCCCTCGTCGCTAAATCCCGTGAATCGAAAGAATCCCACAGTTCATCGTTTTTCTCAATAGTGGCGAATGAGGATTCCAGGATTTTGAGGTTTAAAGTTTGAGGTTTAAAGTTTCCTCTCTCCCCGTGTCCGACGCCTACGACTTCGCCCGCTCACTGCTTTTCAAACTTGATCCCGAGCATGCGCACCACTTGAGCATGCAGGGCCTGCGTGTTGGGGAAAAAACCGGGATGCTGTCGCTGCTCTATCCCGACGAAGGTTTCGTCAATCCGATCGAACTGATGGGCTTGAAGTTTCCGAACCGCGTGGGACTGGCCGCCGGTCTCGACAAAGAGGGCAACACGATCGACGCGCTCGGTCGCCTTGGATTTGGCTCGGTGGAAATCGGCACCATCACTCCCCGCCCGCAGGCGGGCAATCCGAAGCCGCGATTGTTCCGGCTGATCAAGGAGGAAGCGATCATCAACCGCATGGGCTTCAACAACCCGGGGATCAAGGTGGGTGTCGCCAATGTGCGGGCCGCGAAATCCTTCAAGGGCATCGTCGGTTTCAACATCGGCAAGAACAAGGACACGCCGAATGAAAACGCGGCCGACGACTACCTTATCTGTCTTCGTGAAGCCTTTCCGGTGGCGGACTACATTGCAGTGAATCTCTCCTCACCGAACACCCCCGGCCTGCGTGACCTGCAAGGCGAGGATACCTGTGCGAAGTTGTTAGATCGCTTGAAAAAAGAGCAGCAGAAGTTGGAAAGCGAGCATGGTCGGCGGGTTCCACTGCTCTTCAAGGTCGCTCCGGATCTCGATCCACCGCACATCGCTGGACTCGCCCGCGTTTTCCGTGAGGGAGGTCTCGATGGCTTGATCGCGACGAATACCACGATCACTCGTGATGGGGTGGAAGCGAACCCACGGCATGCTGAAGCGGGTGGCTTGTCCGGGCGACCGCTGACCCAGCGCAGCACCGCGGTGATCGCGGCCTTTGCCGCTGAACTGAATGGCGCGCTGCCGATCATCGGGGTCGGCGGGATTTCATCGCTCGAGGATGCTCGTGAAAAGATCGCCGCGGGAGCCTCGCTGGTGCAGGTCTATTCCTCCTTCATCTTTCAGGGACCTCGCTTGATTCAGGAAATCGCAGCGAAGCTTTGAGTTGAGCATCCGTGAGTGGCTCTCCCCGGTATCCTAACAAGCCGTTACCATATTCCCCATTGTGCCAATGGGGGCAAATGTGGTCCGCTCACTTCACATGGAAATTCTTCTGGTAGAAGACGAGCCTCAACTCGCCCGACAAGTCGCCCGTTCACTCGAGCGGGCCGATCATTCGGTGACCTTGGCGGGCGACGGACCGAAGGCGGTTGAAAAGGTAGGCCAGCAGCATTTCGACATCGCGGTTCTCGACGTCAATCTCCCCGGCTTCGATGGCTTTGAAGTGCTCAAGCGCATCCGCGCCGCCGGCCTCCCGCTCCGAGTGATCATGCTGACCGCCCGCTCGGAGGTCGGAGACCGCGTCGCGGGACTCAAGGCTGGAGCAGATGACTACCTGACCAAGCCTTTCGCCCTCGAGGAGCTACTTGCCCGCATTGACGCCCTCGGCCGCCGTGGCGGAGGCACTGAAACCGGCACCCTTCTGCACGTGGGAGATATCTCGATGGACATCGCCAAGCATCGGATCACCCGTGCTGGAGAACGGGTAGAGCTTTCGCCTCGGGAGTTCGAGGTCTTGCAAATCTTCATGCAGGAACCCGGACGCACCTTCACTCGCGACGAAATCTGCGAGCGCATCTGGGAAAGAGAGCACGAATATGACACCCGCACCGTCGAGATCTTCATCATGCGGCTGCGCAAGAAACTCGACCGACCTGGTAGTGACTCGGTGATTGGCACGGTCCGCGGAGTGGGCTACTTCATGAGGCCGACGTGAAATTCCGTGGATCCCTCAAGGTAAAGGTTGGCCTCTACGCCGCCCTCATCACCATCATCGCCCTGATCACCGGTGCCGCCGTCGTCCTTCCGACGGTCTATTTCCACCAGATTTCCCAACTCGATGAAACGCTGAAAAACGACGCGGAAGAACTCGTTCGGGACCTTCAGAATTACCGGGGAGCACCGACTGATCCGCGTCGCCCGCTATCCCAAAAGTTCATCCCGGTTTCGCTTCGGGGCCGCTACTTGCTGATCGAAGGCCCCGAGGGACAGATTCTTTATCAATCCGCAAACCTCCGCGGCACCCAGCTTGAGGGCGACAAGGACGGATCAGAAACCCACGAGCTTTTTGGCAGGAACTGCCGCATCACCACCACCCATCAAGGCCCCTACTTCATCCACATCGGCACCCGGCTAGGCACCATTGAGAACTTCCAAAAAGACCTCCTTAGAGGTTTCACCTTCTCCATTCCCTTCGTCGCCATCGTGGTTTTCCTTGGGGGGCTTTGGCTGGGCCGCCGGGCCGTCGCACCCGTCGCCATGATCACCGCCGCCGCCGAACGCATCAGCGCCCACAACCCCACCGACCGCCTTCCCCTACCCCGCGCCAAAGATGAGATCGCGAGGCTGACCACGGTGCTCAATCAAACCTTCGATCGCCTCCAATCATCCTACCAGAGCGCGACCCGCTTTTCCGCCGATGCCTCCCATCAGCTCAAGACGCCGATCGCGATCCTCCGCAACGGGCTCGACACCCTCGCGTCCTCACCAGGCCTCGACCCCGATCAGCTCTCTTCGATCAAATCGCTGCGGCAACAGACACGCCGTCTAACAGCCCTGATCGAAGACCTGCTGCTGCTCGCTCAGGCGGACGCCGGACGCTTGCAACTCGAGTCCGAAGCAACTGATCTGTATCCGCTGCTCGCTGGAGCACGCGATGATCTCGAAGTGCTCACCACGGATCGCGATATCCGCATCGAGTCCGACATCCCAGAATCACTCCCCGCACGGGTTGATCCGCGACGCATCAAACTCATCCTGCAAAACCTAACCGAGAACGCGGCAAAATACACGCCGGATGGCGGGATGATCCGAATCCGCGCCACGACGGATGATTCGGTTACAAGAGTCATCGTCGAAAACAGTGGCTCTCTCATTCCGGAGTCCGATCGGGAAAAGATCTTCGAGCGGTTTCACCGGGGTGACACGGTAGGAGAAAATATCCGTGGCCACGGACTCGGCCTCAATATTGCCCGAGAACTCGCCAAAGCCCACGATGGTGATATCACCTATCAAGCGACAGATTTGAATCAGTTCGTGCTGCAACTTCCGAGCGCACTCGAGGTCGCGGAACAGTGCGGGAACTCCGAAGAAAAATCTGACGACTGGGAGGAAATCGGCTAGGAAAACCATGACGAACTCGACGTCATCAAGGCCGAGATCTTCAGGCGGCGCACCATTCGCAAAAAGTTCGTCCACAAGACCCACAAGGTCCGCCCGCCCGTCATCGCACCCGCCCCGCTTCCCCCAGCATCCCCGGCACCTTGTTAGCGCCCGCCCTCGCCGCGTAGATCATCACCGACCAATACCAGGACCACCTCCCGCTCTACCGCCAATCCCAGCGCTTCCAACGACGACACCAGATCCACATCGGGCGGCAGACACTCAACACTTGGAACCAGGCCACCGCCCGCCACCTCCGCCCCATCAACCAGACCATCAAAATGGAAATCCTCCAGGCCAGCGAATTCGAGATTGGCGAAACGCCCATCGACTATCACGACCCCGATCGCGGATCTGTTAGAGAAGGTCGCCTCTGCGCGCCTGTCATGAAAACCCATGGCAGATCAGAATTTTCCCAATTTCCCATCCCCAGCCCATTTTTCTCATTGCCATCCGCGCCGATGGCTCCTAGTTTCCGCGCCCCGCGACTTGAATCCCGCGATTTCTCCCATGTCCAAGCACAGCAGTCTCAAGCTCAAAGGTGGCGCCGAAGGTAAGCGCTCCGTGATGAAGCGTTTCGAACGCGTCAAAGTCCTCAAGGCCCGCGGTCTGTGGAAAGATGGTCGCAGCCCCATCGGCCTGCCAAAGACCAAGGCTGAGGATTGATTCCTCGTCCTTCTCGTTCTTCTTCTTAAACAAGCGCGGTCCTCTCATCGGGGTCGCGCCTTTTCTGTTTGAGGGGATATTTCCCCAGAACCAAGAGCACGGAAGCAAGGGCAATGAGCGGAGAACTTGGAGTTTAGCGTTTAAAATTTAGAGTTTCATGAGCGACGGCACCCGACTCAACAAATACCTCGCCTCATGCGGCGTCGGTTCCCGGCGGACTTGTGATGCCCTCGTTCAGGAAGGCCACGTTGAAATCAACGGCCAACCCTGCATGAACCCGGCCCACCGCGTGGAGCCCGGTGACTTCGTCCGCGTCGATGGCAAGCGCGCCGTCGCCAAGGACAACAACGTCATCATGATGCACAAGCCACGCGGCTTGGTCTGCACGAAGCGCGACGAACTCGGCCGCAACACGATTTACGAACTTCTGCCCGGCAACATGCAGCACCTCCACCACGTCGGCCGCCTCGATCGCGAGTCGGAAGGCCTGCTGGTAATGACCAATGACGGCACGCTTTCTCAAAGCCTCATCCACCCTTCGAAAAACGTCGAAAAGGAATACATCGTCACCGCCAACCAGACGGTCAGCGACGACCACCTCGACCTCTTCCTCACCGGCCTCTGCACCGAGGACGGCAAGCTCAAGGCCACAGAAGTCGAACGCCTTTCGCCACGCCGCATCCGCATCGTCCTGATCACCGGCCACAAGCGCCAGATCCGCATGATGTTCAAAACGGTCGGCTACACCGTCCAACGCCTCGTCCGAATCCGTATCGGCTCGTTCGAACTGAACGACATCCCGCCCGGAAAATGGCGACCGATCAGCGAAGAGGAAATCGAGCTGCTCAAAACCAATCCAGATACGAAAAAGCGGATCAAGGCCCGCCGCAAGCCGCGTTCAAAGGAAGCCAAAGAGGCTGGCCGACGCCCTGCTCGAAAGGTCACGCAAAACGCCGCAAAGAAGGCGGCAAAGAAGGGACCCCGACGCCCACCAGCCGGCCTCGCCAAAAAACAGCCACGCAAACGAAAATATTGATTGGCCCTAGCGGCTCATGATTCGTTACATGGCTTCGCCGCTCGGTAGGCGGCGCACCAATAACCCATTTCATTCATGAGCGAGAATATCGAGAGCCATCAGATCGAGGATCGAGTTTTTAAACCGTCCAGAGAGTTTTCAAAGAAGGCCCGTATTTCCAGCATGGCCGAATACAAGAAGCTCTGGAAAGAGTCCGTCGAAAAGCCCAACAAATTCTGGGCCCGCGAAGCCAGCGAGCTCAACTGGCAGAAGAAATGGACGAAAGTCCTCGATTGGAAAGCCCCGGACGCCAAATGGTTCGTCGGCGGCAAGCTCAACGTCTCCGAAAGCTGCGTCGACCAACACGCCAAAGGCCCACGCCGCAACAAGGCGGCCATCATTTTCGAAGGAGAACCCGGCGACAAGCGCGTCATCACCTACGCCCAGCTTCACCGCGAAGTCTGCAAATGGGCCAACATCCTGACCGCCCAAGGCGTCAAACCCAAGGACCGCGTGCTCGTCTACATGCCGATGATTCCCGAAGCCGCCTTCGCGATGCTCGCCTGCGCCCGCATCGGAGCCGTGCACTCGGTCGTCTTCGGTGGCTTCTCGGCCGACTCCATCGCCGACCGCCTCGATGACTCCGGAGCCGAGCACATCATCACCGCCGATGGTGGATGGCGCCGTGGAAAAATCGTCCCACTCAAGGACAACGTCGATGCCGCGATCACCAAGAACAGCTCCATCAAAAGCGTCATCGTCGTCAAGCGCACCGCGCAGGACATCACCATGAAAAAGGGCCGCGACCACTGGTTCTGCGACCTGGAAAAAGACGTCTCCGCCAAACACGAAGCGCAAGCCTTCGACTCCGAGCACCCCCTTTTCATTCTCTATACCTCCGGCTCGACCGGTAAACCAAAGGGCATCCTCCACACCTCCGGCGGATACCTCACCGGTGCCTACACGACCTGTAAATACGTCTTCGATATGCAGGACGACGACGTCTACTGGTGCACCGCCGACGTTGGCTGGATCACTGGCCACACCTACATCGTCTACGGCCCGCTCGCCATGGGGGTCACTCAAGTGATGTACGAAGGCGCGCCGAATCAACCCGACTTCGGCCGCTTCTGGCAGATGATCGAAGAATACGGCGTCTCCATTTTCTACACCGCGCCCACCGCCATTCGCGCCTTCATCAAGGCCGGCGATCATTTCCCAGAAAAGCACGACCTCTCCTCACTCCGCCTGCTCGGCAGCGTCGGTGAGCCGATTAACCCCGAAGCCTGGATGTGGTATCGCGACAAGATCGGCGGCGGCCGCTGCCCGATCGTCGACACCTGGTGGCAGACCGAAACCGGAGCCATCATGATCACGCCGCTGCCTGGCTGCACTCCGGCCAAACCCGGCACTGCCACCCTGCCCTTCTTCGGCGTCGATGCCGCGATCCTCGATGAAACCGGTAAAGAAGTCGGACACAACCAAGGAGGCCGCCTCGTCATCCGCAAGCCATGGCCATCCATGACCCGCGGAATTTACGGTGACAAAGCCCGCTACAAAAAGACCTACTGGTCCGACTACAAGGGTATCTACACCGCTGGTGACGGGGCCCGCCGGGACAAAAAGGGCAACTTCTGGATCGTCGGCCGACTCGATGACGTCCTCAACGTCTCGGGCCACCGCCTTGGCACTGCCGAGGTCGAGAGCGCGCTCGTCGCTCACCCCGCTGTCGCCGAAGCCGCGGTTGTGGGCAAACCGCACGAAATCAAAGGCCAGGCCGTCGTCGCCTTCGTCACGCTGAAAAGCGACTTCGAGGAATCGCCCGAATTGCAGGCAGAGCTACGAAATCATGTCGGAAAAGCCATCGGAGCCATTGCCAAACCTGACGACCTCCATTTCACTCCTGCCCTGCCCAAAACACGCTCGGGCAAGATTATGCGTCGACTTCTCAAGGAATTAGTGGAAACCGGAGATATTTCGGGGAACACCACAACCCTTGAAGATTTCGATGTCATCGCCAGCTTGAAAAAGAAACTGAGTGGAAAATAATCGCTTCATGACAACTTCCAGATATCTCATCGCCCGCATCGGTCTGGCATTCGGCATCCAACGCCGCCAGCGACGCATGGCTGAGGCAGCCTCAGAAACCCACCTACTCCGCGAAGCCGAGCAAATTCTCGGCGAGAGAATCTGGGAAAATGTCGAAGCCGTCGAAGAACTCGGAATCGAATACTGGAATCTCCGCCGCCTTTACGCCGAGCGCGAAAGCCTGCGCAAGCAGCTCCTCAAGTCAGAAGAAGTCCTCACGCTCGCCCACGAGCAACGCTCCGCCGTTCTCAGTGAAAAATCCGTTGAACAGGGTCGACTCGAAGAGGCTCGAGGCGATCTGATCATTGAACTCGAAGCGCTTGCCCGCGAGCGCGACAAAGTCGTCGTCAAAGCCCGCGAAGTCCGCCGGGTCTACGATGGACTGAAGACCAAGCTCGAAGTGTTGGAGGAAGAGGAACGGGGAGATGCCGACATTTGGAGGAAAACCCAAGTCCGCATGACTGAATTGCGTGGTCAGTTTGAAGAACTCAAGAAGGAGCGGGACAGCGTCGCTAGCAAGATCGAAATCCGCGACCAGAGACTCGACGAAATCGAGCAAAAACTCGACATCGAACGAAAGAAACATCGCGAAGAAGCTTCCGTTGCCTTCCAGCAGATCGGCGATGCCAACCGTGCCATCTCCGAGTGCAAAGCGGAATTGGGGGTCATCGAAACCCGCATGCTACAGCTCTTCGGCGAGATCGGTCGCCACATCAGCCGCAATGCCGCCGTGAATCCAGAATGCCGCGCAGCCACCCGCAATCAACGCCCCATGGTCGAAGTGATGGCCCAGCTCCGGAAGTCGATCAACCTGAACCACCGACTTACCGGGATCTAACATCCCTACAGCTTCCTACGCCAAGATCTCGGGAATAATTTCCCCATGCACGTCGGTCAAGCGGGTATCGCGACCACTGTATCGATATGTCAGCTTGGTGTGATCCATTCCCATCACGTGCAGCATGTTGGCATGCAGGTCGTGCACTGTCATCTTGTTCTCCACGACCCGGTAGCCGTACTCGTCAGTGGCTCCATAGGTCATGCCACCACGGACACCGCCACCCGCCATCCAGATACTGAAGCCCTGCGGGTTATGATCCCTGCCGTCGGAACCCTGAGCAAAAGGCGTCCGCCCAAACTCCCCGGCAAACACCACCAACGTTGATTCTAACAGACCACGTGCTTTTAGATCCTTGAGCAGTCCGGCGATCGGCTGATCAACCATCGCCGCATTCGCCTCGTGCCCCTGCTTCAAATTGGAGTGCTGATCCCAGCGATCACCACCCGCCTTATCAATGGTTAACTCGACGAAACGCACGCCACGCTCAACCAGCCGCCGCGCCATCAGGCACTGGGCCCCATAAGTCTGCGTCGCCTTGGTTTTGGAATCGAGACCATACAGTTTCTTCGTAGCTTTGCTTTCCTTCTCAATATTCGCGACATCCGGCACCGACATCTGCATGCGATATGCCATCTCATAATTCCGGATCGCTGAGCGAATCGCGTCGGAATCCTCGCGTTGTTTACCCAGCACCCCATCAATCTCACGCAGCATGTCGAGCTTGCGTCTCTGGAGTGCCGCCGTCGCCTCACGTGGCGCGATGTTCTTCAGCACCTGCCCCTGCGGCAGCAAGATCGATGGCTCATGAGTCGAGGGAAGAAACCCATTCCCAAAAGACTGCATCCCCCCGCTCGGCACCTGGCCACCATGAATGACCACATAACTCGGCAAATCCCGGCTCTCCGTTCCGAGCCCATACGATGCCCACGCGCCCATGCTCGGGCGGCCTGCTAGAATGTAACCGCTATGCATCGAATAGACGGCATTCGGATGATTCGGAGAGAACGAGGTCATCGAGCGAAGCACGCACAAGTCATCAGCACAGCTGGCGATATGCGGGAAAAGATCACTCACCGGCAATCCACTCTCGCCATAGTTTTTGAACTCCCAGGGGCTCTTGAGGATGTTCCCGTTGTTGTTGAAGACCGTCTTATCGACCTTGAACTTCGGCTTCTGGCCGTTCTCCTTCGCCAACAGCGGCTTGGGATCAAAACTGTCCACATGTGACACGCCACCATCCATGAAAAGGAAGATCACGTTCTTCGCTCGAGGCGGAAAGTGAGGCACAACGGGAAGCAAGGCGGCAGAACCCGCCTGTGCCTCTTCCTGCATCAAACCCGCCAAGGCAATCGAACCGAAGCCCATCGCCCCGCGTCCCATGAACTCACGCCTCCTCATGAAATCCTCTGGATTAAAAGACATATAAAAACTCCTTTCGATTGATCATGAGGTGACAGAGCGAAAACCAGGCCGTCTTTTCGCCGCCCCCTTCCTTGAACTCTGCCAGAACCATTCGAGCCCATTGCTTTTCACCCTCCGTCGGAGCCCTTGAAAAGGCCTGAAGATGAATGCGCTCGATCCGCGCTTCATCACCGGGTAACGCCAGCAGTGCATCCGCCCAAGCCTCCGCCTGCTGATGAACAAATGGGTGGTTCAGAAGCGCGAGCGACTGAGCCGGCACGTTCGTGACTTGTCGCGCCCCAACAGGTGCACTCGGATCCGGCAAATTGAAGACCTTCAAAAAGCTCGGCAAATAGCTCCGCCGCATGGATTGATAAATCGATCGCCTCCCCGCCCCATCAAGCGGCCCGTTGCGCGGCATCGCCCGACTCGGTAGCTGGTCATCCGTATTCACATCCACGCTCGGTCCATATAAATCCAGCTTCAGCTCACCGCTGACATGGAGAATATGATCACGAAGGGATTCCGCATCCATTCGCTGCAACGGCATATGCTGAAGCAGAGTATTATCAGGATCCATTTCCAACACCTTCTCACCGGGCACCGACGACATTCGATATACCCTCGACACCATCAACTCACGGATCAATCGTTTCGTCGACCAACCCTCATTGAGGAATCGACGGGCCATATAATCAAGTAACTCCGGATGACTTGGCTTGGCCCCCATCTTCCCAAAGTCATCAACCGACGCCACCAAACCACTTCCAAAGATCCGGCTCCAGATCCGATTCACCCGGACCCGGGCCGTCAGAAAATCAGAGGTTGTTAGAAGATGCTCGGCATACTCCAGACGACCGCTTCCCTCAGCACCAATCCGCGACCCACCAAAGACATCAAGGTAGTGCTTCGGATTCGGTTCATTGCTTGGCTGCTTATGATTTCCCCTGACATAAACCGGTTCGTCGTAGGGCGTGCCTTCCGCAAGGGTTCTCACATATCGAGGTCGGGGAAGCCCACCCTTCAGGCTCTTCATCCGTTCGATTTCCCCCCGCAATTCAGGAGATCGAACCTCCGACTTTACCAAACCCGCCGAGAACAAAGCACCTAGCAATTCTGCATCGAACTTCTTACTCCGCCCGGAAGCCGCGTCAGCAAGCAGCGAATGAATCTGCTCCGCCACCACCACTGAGCCTCCCTCGCTCCAGTAAGCATCGAAGTGACCGAAGTCGACTTCATCAGCCATCACCGCATAGGCCTGATCCGATGGCTGAGTGATCGTCGCCGTAGCGGGAACACAGCCCATTTCCGGGCCATGATGAAGGACTTCAAGGTAAGCACTTTCCCCCTCCCATAGCGTCGTCGGAAATCGAACACGGGTAAAGGCATCCGAATTCAACTCAAACCGTAGAACACCGGTCGTGGGGCCTCTCCCAGCTAGACCCTATTCGAAAAGCCATTCGGGCAGGGTGATTTTCGAATTTTTAGTTGAAGCGGGCGGTCTGCAGAGGGTGCCGAGGGCTTGCGGGAGGTGCGCAGCGCCTTTCACTGGGAAAAATGGCCCAGCACCCTG
>CAZVMS010000322.1:0-6502 GCA_964628795.1 uncultured Haloferula sp.
CTTCTCCACCGTGTTGGGGAAGTCTTCCACATCGTCGTCGTCATCCTGTGCCGGGAAGATGTCTTCGGGGTCGAGGATCGGTGTGGTCAGGTCGATGACGCCGGTGTCGGGACGCCATGAATCAATCAGCACGCCAGGCGACACGTCCTGCAACTCTACTACCATGTGGTAGTCATAGTCGGGTCCCTCCGGATCGGACCCGCCACCCGTGGTGCCAGTGGCAAGGCTGCTGCTCTGCCAATCGATCTGAAAGCTGTATGTGTCCCGCTTCCGGAAAATGCCGATAATCTGGTCGCCGGAGTAAACGCCGTGGCCGCCGCTTCGCAGCACAAAGTAAGGGGTGGCGGACTCCTGTCCGGTCTGCGGATCTATCCGGAAGACGTTCAGGACATAGTCCTCACTCTGGCTGCCGCTGCGGTCGCCTACGCCAAGTTTGATGGAAAGCCGCTCATCGGCCGGGATCGGCTGTCCGCCGTCACGGGCATCGCCAGGGTGGCTACCCTGGGCAAGCTCGGCAGCATCACTGGTGCCGTCCCCATCGCTATCGGCACTGTTCGGATTGGTTTGGAACGCAAACTCATTGAGGTTCGTTACACCATCTCCTGCTCCACCATTCTCGTTGTCGCCGCTGGCTCCGTTGTTTCCGGTGGAGTCGTTGGGATCCAATCCGTTGTCCACCTCCCAGCCATCCGGGAGCAAATCGCCGTCGCTGTCCGGGTGGGCGGCGTTGGTGAAGGTGACGTTCTGCTCGTCCAGGGAAATGATCCCGTCATCGTCATGATCTGAATTCGGATCATCCCAGTGGAATGGGCTCATGGTAAAGTCTGTTTCATCTGCGGTCCGGATTCCGTCGGTGTTATCATCCCGCCAAAGCAGGGACCGTGCTTCGGTGATGTCCCAAAGTCCGTCATGGTCAATGTCCTGTTGGTAAAGGTCAGCGACATCGCTCGCTGTAAGGAGTCTCGCGTGGGCGCTGACCCGGTCAATGCAGGCATCCTGGAAGGCTGTGGGCCAATGCGCGGGATGGAGAGCACCAAAGGTGAACGTCGTGTCGGAGTCGTGGGAAACGGGATAATCGCGGAGAGCCCCCTCAAAGACCAGCTCGCCGTTGAAATACACTTTCTGCCCGTTGGAGACGGTAGAACGAGTTACAGCAAAGTGACGCCAATGACCGTCGTCGGTGGTGCCGGCCGGAAGGGTGAAGTAGTGCCCATTAAAGACCGTCTTTGGGTTGCCATTGGTTTGCGGATATTCGTTCCAGTAGTAGGTCTGCTGGTAGCCGCCCACAAACCAGTCTTCATCGCCCGTAGTGAGATTGGTTCGGACAAACAAACCGGTTCCCTGCCCGAGCGGGGCATTTTGCGGGGCGGGTCCAGTCCCTTGAAGGTCATAAAGGGCAAAAACCGCACGATAGATCCCGTTCGACGTGGTGATTGTATCCTCGCCGACTTTCAACCAGCCGCTGATCGTCCACGTTTGGACACCTTGGACGATTGACGTGGGAACCGTGATGCTCCCCGGGCCGATTCGTCCGGCAAGCGAAGGCATGCCGTCACCCTGGGGGCCGCCCGAAGTCGAGCTTGCGTTGCGGCCGGCACCTGAAAGGTCAGGGAAAATCACGGGGTAGCCTGAGCCCTGCTGCGATTCGAAGTCCCAACGCCCTCGCAAGGCCGTATTAAAGCCCGTTGGCAGGCCTTCGCCGTCTGGATCAGCAATCGCGTTGTTTGCCAGCGGGTCGGTGTCGGTGTCATCAGCTAGACCGTCACGGTCTGTGTCCCAGTCCTTCGGATTGGTGCCCGCAGTCTGCTCCTGCAGGTTGGTCCAGCCGTCTGCGTCCGGATTGCCCGATCCGCCGTTTTCTCCCGTGGCGTCATTCGGGTCCAGCCCGTTGTCGACCTCCCAGCCATCCTCCAGCCCATCGCCATCGGTGTCGGCGGAAAGCGGATTGGTCTGGACTGTTGCGCTGATCTCAACCTCGTTCGACAGTCCGTCATCGTCGGCGTCCCATTCTTCCAAGGATACCCCGACCGGCGGCTGGTCGTCGGTGTGCCACACGCGGAAGAACGCCTTGTCCGCCGTCGTGAGGATCTCGTGGCTGATCTCGATCCCAGTGCCCTGGTCGATCAGATCGGACATCCAGAGCCAGTCGACCAGCGGAGCATTCGGATCGGAGGTCTGGATGAAATAGACGCGGTCAACCTGGCCTTGCCAGCGGAGGAACTTGTCGCCTGCCGGCACGACAATCACCTCGACGTTCTCCGGGTCGACGGTCGCCTGGGCGGGGCCGGTGAGCGCGCAGTAAAGGGCGGCTCCGATGCTGAGGATGCAGCCAACTCGTTTCATCGGCTTTCCTCCTCGGTTGAGTTTTCGCTTTCTTCGGCGACCGGAACCCGGTCCTGCAAGTAGCGGCTGCCACGATGTGGCCGCAGCGCAATCGTGTGGTTGCGCGGCCGGGTTGGATTGGCTGCCTTCCACGCTTCCGCATCGGCCCGGTACTGGTCACGGGCAACGCGCAGCTGCTCGAGTTGGTGGCGGTTGGCGGTGCAATAGCGTTGCACCGCTTCGATGAACGGCTTGCCCGCTGGAGCGTCGGCATTTCCAACGGTGATCACGAACTGGTCGATTCCGACCGCAGGATGCTCCGGGATGACCTGTCGGCGGCCAAGGGCGTCCAGCTTGGTTGTATCGACGTACCAAGGGGAATAGAACAGGTGATAGGCAATCCGTTCGTTCTCTATCTCCTGCATGGGGCCAACCAGTCCCCAGTCCCAGCCGCACCATGCCTCGAACTCTTCCTTGGTCTCCGGGTCGTGCCATTTCAGATGGCTGAGCTGGCGGTCGTAAATTGTCACCGAGAGCCCGAGGACGAAGTTTGGACGATGGGGAGTGAGCGGCAGGGTCTCCAGCCGTTCGACTCGTTCCGGGGGTGGCGGAATGTCCGGCAGCGTCGATGGCTCGCCGCGCACAAGCGTAATCGTGTGGGTTGGCTTCTGGACCACGGATTGCTCCTCCACCGGCACAAACGGCATCGGCTTCGGTGGTGGCGGCGGAATGAAGCGAACTGCGGTAGGGTCCAAAACCCCTCCTTTGACTTCGAGCTTCGAAGAATTCTCAACGGGATCTTCCTGGGCCAGAGCCGTTGACCAAGAGAAGAGAGTGAAGGCGAGGATCAGCTTCGCTCCAGGCAAGGCGGATTGGTTCATCGGTAGGGATGAAAGCTCCCGCTGCCTTGCCGGTCAAGTGATGCCGCTCCACATCACTTGTTAGCATTTTGCGCGGCACCAACAACAAAGAGACAATACGCCTCGAAACTCAGGCGATTACGAAGGACGCGATTCTTGTGGACGCAAACTGGCGCGAAGCATTCGGCAACTGATGCCCAGTGCAAAACCCGACAAATTCGTCTTTTCTGGCACGATCTGACAACGGTCTGGCGGAAGATGCCGGGAGCCGCCCGCATCGAACAATTTGAGGAGCCCTCCATTCAGCGCGGCAGCCTGCGGGCTCGGCCGTCTTCCGCAGCCTTGATCGGAAGCGATTTCAGCGCCGCCCCCGCAGTTTCCGGATCATCGCCACCAGTGACATCACGCCGACCGCCAGACCGACGAGGAGCGAGGCGATCCGCAGGTGCCACTCGATTTGCTCCTGGAAGGACGTGAGGACACCGAGCACCGGCGATGCGGTTCCGATGATGCCCTTGAAGGCGAACTCGATGTCGATGGGTGAGCGCATCGTCCTCGTGGTCCTGTCAACGGTCCTCCCGCAGGTATTGCTCGGCCCAGGCTGCGTAGCGCTTGGTGAGTGACTCGTAGGTCTCCGCGTCCCCAGCTGCCTTCGCAGCGTCGATGTCCTTGAGCATCTGGTTCATCCACTGGCCGTGGGGTGGCTTCCAGTTGAAGCGCCGGTTGATTGTGAACAGGTCCGGAACCTCCGTTTCAGGGAACCCCTCAATGTCCGGAAGTTCGACCGAGGCGGCGAGAACGACCGGGTCACCCGATTCCTCGAAACCCGGAATCACCGGCTGGATCGCTGCGAGATCGTCCGCCAGTTTGACGGCATCCGGCTTCGCGGGGAAGTCCCCTTCCGGAGCGGCGAGTGCCGTGTCCATGGTAGATTGTTGCCGTGCCGCACTGATCGCCGGGTAGTTGGTGATGAAGGCGGTCGTGGCGGCGATGCGTTGGGCACGGGTCTGGGTCTTCCACTCGGGCCGGCGACTGATTCGCTCTGCCAGGTCCCGGGCGTTGGGCATGCCCCGTGCTTCCGGCGTGAGACTGGTCCAGACTGCCATAAACGCTCGGTCACGGACTCTGGTGGCGCGCGCCTGCACTCGACCCGCTTCCCGGGCCTTCTGGATGGCAGCAGTGCGTTCGGTCCGAGCGCGCTGAATCCGAGCGTCGCGGATCGCATCTATGAGGGCGGCCTGTTCCGGTCGAAGTTCGGGGCGGCGGGTCTGTGCCTCGCTGATGGTGGCGAGGGCGAGAAGGAGAAGGAAGTAGGTCTTCATCGGTGTTCAGGTTCAGAGGTTGTGGATCACTGGCTGGCGAGCAGACTGTCGCGCCATGCGGTGTAGGCGGCTTTGCCCCTCGCGAACATCACGCTGCCGAGTCCTTCCTGGTACTGGACCTGTGCCCCCCACGCGGTCGTGAACTTGGTCCGGTTGGCGGCGGCACTCTCGACGGCGGCAGCGACGGCTTCCTGAGCGGTGTAGTCCGGCGATGGGATCGTGAGGTCGATGCCGAGTGCGGTCAGCGCGGCCGCGAGGCCGTCGAATTTCGGGGCGTCGAGCGCGGTGACGACGGGAGCGATGGCGGCATCGAACTCCGGACCCTCGACTGGCTGGCCTGCTGCCGTACGCTTGTCGATCAGTAGGCGCGCCGACTGGGCAAGCAGGTAGTCCCGCATCGCCGCATACACGGCGGGCTGGAACGGGGCATCGGCGGAGGCGAGATCGAACCAGTCGGCTGTGCTCATGTGTTTGGCCCAGGTGAGACCTCCGCCCGGATGGCCACCGAGACCGAGATGCTTGAGGCGGAAGTATCCTACGTCGCGGATGCCCTGCGACGGGAGCAGTGCTGCGAACTCCTCGATCCGCTCCGCGAGGTCCGGAGTGTGCTGCCGGAAGAGCATCACGGAGGCAAGATCCTCGGACACCAGTACCGGCTTCGACGCGATGTGTTCGAGCAGTTCCTTCTTCTTTGCTCCGGAGATGCCTGGCAGGGTTAGGGTGAACGGGCCATCGTTGATGTAGATGTCCACGGCCTCGTCGTCCGGATTGTCGTATTCGCTGTTTTCCCAGCGAGTCGCCCAGCCGGGGCCGAACGTGGCGGCATACTTCGCGTCGAAGTTGGTGAGCGCCTGGGCTTTGTCGGCGGCGACCGCAGCCAGTTCGGTATTCGCAGGATCGGCGGCCGCAGCGGCTTCGGCCTCCTGCTTGGCCCCTTCCAGTTTGGCGCGGCTGTCGAGGAGCGATGCGCTGCACGGGACAGCGAGCGCGAGGATGATGGCGGTGATGGTGGTGTGCATCTTCATGGTGGTGGTGTTGGTTTGGTGGTTGAATGGTCGGTATTGGCCTCTGAACGGTCGTAAAGTTGGAGTGATCGGTCAGGGAGCGGGTTCGAGTTCGACGCGAGCCTTGCGCCACTCGGCGGGCCGCATGTCATTCCACTTCCGCTGGCCGTCCGGGTGGGCGTCGAAGCCGGCCGCGTTCTCGAACGAGTAGGTCCAGATCAGGCTCGGGTGGTTCTCCTGCATCCACTCGGAGGACCCGAGGACGCCACGCGACGGCTGGAACAGGACCGATCGGCCCGGGCTGCCGCCGGGCATGAGCTGCGAGGTCAGCGCGGTGGCGGTGTTCCACTTGAGCCGCTTGATGTTGGTCGGATGGTCGAGCCAGACGGTGTCGCCGGATGGGTGCCCGCCCGAGCCGTCCTGGATGTCGAAATACAGCCAAGGGTCGGCGTCGCTGGTGCCGGTCCCCCAGGTCGGATCGGCGGCAGCCCCGGTCGTGCAGGTGCGGTAGACGAAGTATTCCCTCTGGAGCGCGTAGGCGTCCCCGCTGGTGGACGTGAAGCTCACGCAGTCCCACGGATCGAGGACGTTGCTGGTCGATTGCAGGTTGTCGTGGCCGAAGATCCACTTGGTTCCGTCCCACTGGGCCACATCGTCGGTGCCGAGCGCCTGGTATTCCTTCCGCCCGTTCACGGTGGCTCCGGTCGGGACGTAGTTCAGGACGAAGGTGCCGGCCTGCTGGACGAGGAAGCCGGGTTCGAAGTTCCGGGTGGTGGCGCGGATCTGAATCTCAGTCCAGCCGTCCGGGACGACGATCTCGAAGACAGGGAAGCCGTCCTTGGTGGTGACGCTGGGCACGTTGATCTCGTCATTCGGGGTGTAGACCTCCGAATTGCTGCCCAGATCCCCGAGGCGCTCGGCATCCGCAATCAGGATGACCAGCGTCAGGGCGACGAGCACGAGGGCGAGGATCGACTGCTTCATTTAGAGGACG
>CAZVMS010000323.1:0-8161 GCA_964628795.1 uncultured Haloferula sp.
TCTGGACATGTTCACGCGGGACAATACGAATGATGGCAAGGGGTGGGATACGCGTGTGCACCACTTCACGAATGGCTCTGAGCATGGGTATCCGAGACTCTACAAGCATTTCACGTCGGAGGCGGTGAAGCCGCTGTTAGATGTGGGTGGGGGCTCGGGAACCGGTGCTCTTTATCTTCATGAGCCTGGGTTTCCGGGAGAAGCTGGGGATCAGCTTTATACCTGCGACTGGACGACGGGTAAGATTTACAAGAATGCACTTGAGCCGTTTGAGGCGAGCTTCAAGGCGAAGCAGGAGGATTTCATGACCTTGGTCCGGGCGGTGGACATGGATGTCGATGGGGAGTCGCGCTTGTATGTCTGCGACTGGCGGGACGGGAAATTTGTCTATGCGGGTGATGGGGTGAAGGTGGGTTTGGTGCAGCGTTTGGTGGTGCCCGGGGCGCAGGTGGAAAAGTGGCCGGATCTGACGAAGGTGAATGATGAGCAACTGGTGAAGCAGGTGGCGCATCGTTCGGCGGTGCGACGATTGGAGGCTCAGCGCGAGTTGCTGAAGCGCGGTGGGAAGCCGGCGGTGGCGGGTGGTCTTGTGGGGCTGATCCAGGATGGGAAGCTGCCGCTTTATGCGCGGGTGGCGGCGATCTTCACGTTCAAGCAGCTTTATGGGGCTGAGGCGAATGCGCCTCTGTTAGAGAATTTTGATGATTCGGTGATCCGGGAGTTCGTGCTACGGGCGGTGGCGGATCGCAAGGATCAGCTTGTGGGTGTGCCGAGTGAGCCTTTTGTTAGAGGCTTGAAGGATGCGAATCCTCGGGTGCGTTTGCAGTCGGTGATCGGCTTGCAGCGGCTGGCCGCGAAGAATGCGGCATCGGGCTTGATTGCTTTGGGGTCGGCGACTTGGGAAAAGCGTTTGTCGCTCGCTGGCGGTGAGGATTACCGGATTCCGCATGCTTGTGTGCAGGCCTTGGCTGGCTTGGATGCTTGGGAAGCTTGTTTGGAAGCGGCGGCGGATCCCGCGACTCGCGCGGTGGCTTTGCAGGCGCTTCAGTTGATCCACAAGGAGGAGGTCGTTGAGGGCTTGGAGAAATTGCTTGTTAGGGAGGAGACGGATGAGGCTTTGAGGTTTGATTTGATCTCGGCGCTGGCGCGTTTGTTTTATACCGAGGGAGAATGGGACAAGAAGGACTGGTGGGGAACGCGTCCGGATGACCGTGGACCTTATTTCTTGGTGTCCGAGTGGTCGGGAACGCCGATGGTGAAGGCGATTCTGGAGCGCGAAATTGCCAAGGCTCCGAAGGAGGAGCACGGGCACTTGATCGACGTGCTGGCGAAGAATCGAATCGATGTTTCGACCTTGGATTTGGGTGATCGTGATCCGCTGATGATGGCGCTTGGGTCGACGGCATTGAGCAAGGGACATATCACCTTGCTGACGAATGGGGCGCTGGACGTGGAGCGTCCGTGGGAGCTGCGTCTGCGTTGCTATCGCTCCCTTGGCAGGGGTGACTCGGCGCAGATTTTGCGAAGCCAAGTCGGGATTCTTTCGAAGTGGCTGCAGGAAGATGGCCGAGCGGAAGATGCGGAGCGGGAGGTGACGGATTTCATTTCATCGCCAGCGCTGATTCTCAAGATTAAGGATCTGCACAAGTTGGCAGTGAGGGAGGATGATCAGATGAGCCGGATTGCTTGGCGGGCCTTGCTGAGTTTCTCTCAGAGTCCGTTGGCGAAGGAGGCATACCGGGAAAAGGCGCTGAAGCTGGTGAAGGATAATCCGCGACAAGTGGGCTTTTTCCTGGCGCTGCAGGATCTGAAGTTGATGGGCTTTGATGAGCAGATTACGGCGGCGATCGAGAGTGATAACGACACGCTGATTGCGGAGGCGAAGCGGACACGTGAGATGCTGGCGGCGCTTTCTGCTGGTGGTGGAAAGATGGTGGCGGAGCTCGATCCAGCCGTGGTGATGAAGGCAGCGATGGAAGGAAAGGGCGATGGGGCAAATGGTGCAGCGCTCTTCAATCGTCAGGGCTGCATTGCCTGCCATGCGGTCGATCAGAAGGCGGTTCAGAAGGGGCCTTATCTTGGGTCAGCGGGGAGTGGTTTTACTCGGGACTACCTGATCCAGTCGATTCTCGATCCGAATGCGGTGGTGGCGCAGGGGTTTCAAACCGAGTTGCTGACGCTGAAGGATGGGTCGGTGCAGATGGGCTTTGTAACACTCGATGAAGATGGCGTGTTGGAGATCCGCAACATCGCTGGGGTGGCCACGGAGGTGAAGATCGCGGATATCGCGAAGAGGGATCATCAGTCGACTTCGATGATGCCGCCGGGGCTGGCGAGCAATCTCACGATGGGTGAATTTATCGATCTGGTGGAGTATCTTGTTTCGCTGAAGGATCAGTGAAGTGTGCGCTAGGAGCGTCCGCCCGATATTGAAGAGAGGCGGGTGCCTCTCTCACGGCCTGCGGCGGGCCGCCGTAGCTACGCTTCGACTTCGACGACGAGGTTGATTTCGACGGCGACGTTGAGGGGGAGGGCGGCAGCACCGAGGGCGGTTCGGGAGTGCTTGCCGCGTTCGCCGAGGATTTCGAGGAGAAGTTCGGAAGCTCCGTTGATGACCTGCGGGTGGCCGTAGAAGTCGGGCTCGGAGTTGACGAAGCCGTTGAGCGCGACGACTTGCTTGATTTTGTCGAGCGATCCGATCTCACTTTTGATGACGGCGAGTCGATTCAGGATGCTGATTCGGGCTCCTTCCTGACCTTCTTCAATGGAGACGTCGGTGGGGATTTTGCCGATGATTTTCCGGTCGCCATCGATGGGAAGGCCGCCGGAGAGGAAGAGTAGGTTGCCGCTGCGGACGCAGTTGACGTAGGCGGCGATGGGCGCGGGGACTTCGGGTAGGGTGTAACCGAGGGATTGGAGGTGTTCGAGTGTTTGGTCCATGGGTTGGGAAACTTTAACTATTAAACTCTAAACTCTAAACTCTAAATTCCATGGCAGAGATGGTGGTTCTCTTTACTTCGGATCGGGGAAGCTGCCGGCGATGAGAGCGACGAGTTTTTGGCCGCTGCTCGAGAGGGTGGCGGTCTTTCCTTCTCCGGAGAGGAGGCCGCGGGTCAGGTAGCGGTGAGGTGTTTTGGAATCACGCACGGCGGAGACGATCGGTGCGCTGACTTTTCTCTGGCTGACGGTGATGCCGGTGGGCAGACCGGTGTCGGTGAAGGAAATTTCCCAGGAGGGGCCGGGGCGGGAGAGTTCGCCATAGACGAGCCAGGGGTGGAGGGTGGCGAATTCGAGGCTGCCATCGCGGGGGATGGTGACTTTGAAGTAGGCGGGGCTTTTGCGGACGAATTCGGCGACGGAGAGCTCGGGGTTGGCGCGTTGTTCGGTGAGGAAACGGGCGACGTCCATGCCGATGAGATTCATGCCGTTGTAGTTTCCGTGGTGGTTGGTGCCGCCACCGTAGGTCTGCATCCAGCCATCGAAGCGCGGGCTCATGAGGAGGCCGAGTTCGAGGTGGACGTGGGCTCGGGTGCGGTTGATGCCGGCACCGGTGTAGCCCATTTGGCCGATGACGGAGCCGCGTTTGACCGGATCACCTGGTTTCACCGATGCCTTGGCGAGGTGGGCGTAGAGGCTGTAGACGAGGTTGCCGGAGGAATCGATGGGATGGGCGACGACGATGTAGCGGCCGTAGTTTGAGCGTCCGGGCGAGTCGCTGAGGTGGACGACGGAGCCATCGGCGATGGACATGACGAGGTCGAGCGGGTTGCCGGCCTTGTCGCGTTTGATCGGAGCGATGTCGATGCCTTCGTGGATTTGCAGGTATTCGACGTTTCCGCCGATGCGGATGGGATTTCTAACAAGTCCGAACGAGCCGCCTTCCCATGGTTTTGAGGTGACGCCTTCGAAATTCCGATCGACGTACATGTAGAACTTCTCAGGTTCTCCGGTGAAGAGATGTTCGTTCTCGGTAGGCAGCTGGAATCGAGTGGTCTGGGCGGCGCTGATGGCCGGGAGCAGGGCGGCGAGGATCAGTGATCGAAACATGATGAGTTCAGCCTCGTGGTTTCTTGGCGCCGAAGCGTGGGAAGCGTTTGTCGAGTTCGTTGACTTCGGCGAGTGAGACGCCTTTCCAGACGATGAGTTCACCGTCGGTGATTTGTTGGTCGACGATGACGCCATCGACGATACGCCCGTTGATGCGGGCGATGAGCCAGCGGCCTGTGCTATTCGCGGTGACGGCGGCAAGGCGGTGCTTGGCGGCATTTTTGACGCGGAAGACGAGGCCGAAGCCTTCGCCGTCTTGTGATGGGAAGGGGTTGAAGGTTTCGATGTCCTTGGTTCCGATTTCGGGCATGCGGCGGAAGATACGTTCCTTGCCTGCGACGAACTGGGTGAAGATCATGGTGTGGTTGTCGCCGGGATCGGTTTCCATGTGGAAGGCGATGATGGCGTTGTTCTGCTTCTTGCCGCCTGCGTTGGCGGGAAGGATCAGGATCATGGCGAGGGCGGCCATGAGGAGGCGGGCGAGGTTCATGAGCGGAGAGTGGCTGGAAGGTGGCTCGGGGTGAATGAAAATCAGAGCATCGCTTTGACGAGATCCTCGAGTTTGACAATGTCTGCGGCGAATCCACGGATGCCTTGGGCGGTTTTTTCGGTAGCCATGGCGTCTGCGTTGAGGGCAAGACGGAAGCTCTTTTCATCTAAGGAGATCTTTTCCAGATCGGCTTCGGCTGCGGCTGCGGGAGAAAGGGTGCGTTCGACGGTGTCGGTGGAAGCCTGAAGTTCGGCGAGGAGTTTGGGCGCGATGGTGAGCAGGTCACATCCGGCGAGGCAGAGGATTTCTCCGATGTTGCGGAACGAAGCACCCATGACTTCGGTTTTGTAACCGAATTTTTTGTAGTAGGTGTAGATTTCGCGGACCGATTGGACGCCGGGATCTTCGTTACCTTGGTAGTCTTTGCCGGTGGAGGCTTTATACCAGTCAAGGATACGGCCGACGAATGGTGAGATGAGTTGCACTTTGGCTTCGGCACAGGCGACGGCCTGGGCAAAGGAGAAGAGCAGGGTGAGGTTGCAGTGAATCCCTTCCTTTTCGAGTTCTTCGGCGGCCTTGATGCCTTCCCACGTGGAGGCGATTTTGATGAGGATACGGTCGCGCGAGATGCCTTCCTTTTCGTAGGCGGCGATGAGGTGGCGCGCTTTGGCGACGGTGCCATCGGTATCAAAGGAAAGGCGGGCATCAACTTCGGTGGAAACGCGGCCGGGGACGATCTTGAGGATCTCGAGGCCAAAGAGGATCAGGATGCGGTCGAGGACGGAATCGACGAGGGCGTTGCCGATGAGTTCTGAGTCCTTGTGTTCGGCTACGGCTTTTTCGACCAGCGGACGGTATTCATCTTTCCCGGCTGCCTGGAGAATCAGGGATGGGTTGGTGGTGGCGTCCTGAGGCTGGTAGGCCTTCATGGATTCGAAGTCACCGGTGTCGGCAACGACGGTGGTGAACTCCTTAAGTTGGTCGAGTTGAGTAGCGCTCATGTCAGGTTAGGAGATAATGTTTAGCTTGGCTGGATGCGAGGGGAAAACAGAGGTATTTGGTTTGCATTTGAGTTCCTTCGAGGTTCTCGATGCCAAAACGACGGGGCCCGTGGAGGGCTCCGTCGTTTCTTGAAGAAGATGAAGCGGTCTTCAGAGGTTGCCGGTTCCGGGGAGGAAGCGGTAGTAGGTCTCGAGGGTTAGGATGGCGAGGCAAGTGCGATAGTGGTTGTTACCGACGAACAGCGCACCGACTGCATTGACCTTCCCACCACCACCCGGCACTTTCCATGATCCATCGGGCGCTTGGTTGTTGAGGAGTTCGTCACGAATCATATCGTTGTACCTCTGCCACTCCGGGCCACCGCGGGCGATCATTGCCTGAGCGAGGTAGTAATGGCCGTAAAGGTCACAGTCGGGGGTGTTGTATTTGAACTTGGCTTCTTTATCAGCGTATTTGGCACCTTTCCGGACGGCACCGTGGTTTTCTTTCCCCCACATCTGGAAGGAGAGCATGCCTGCGCCGGTGAGGGTGTAGTAGTGGTCTGCCGCGTGGGATTTGCCACCGGGGTTATAGGAAAATCCACCACTGCCGTCCTGACAGCTTTCGACGTAGTCAAGGGCTTTGTTAATGGTGCCTTTCATGTTGCGGAAATCGAGGCCGGTGTGCTTGCAGGCCTTGAGTGCCTGAATCTGCCAAGCGGTGACGGAGAGATCGCCGCCGCGGCCGCTATCTTCTGAGTAGCCGTAGTCCCAGCCACCGGACTTGGTGTGCTGGTTGTCGATGATGTACTGACCGGCTTGCTGAGTGATTTCCTCAAGTTTCGGAATATTGAGTCCGAGCTGCTTGCAGAAGGTGGTGGATTCGCCGAGCGCGTAGGTGGCAATGGCGTGCTCGTAGGGCATGGGGTTGGGCTCATTGCCATCCACGAGGCGGCCTTTCTTCTTCACCCCGACATCGACGAGGTAAGTGATGCCTTTGAGAACGGTTTCGCCGTATTTCTCGGAGAGCGGGGTTTCGCAGTGTCCGAGGTAGGCGAGAATGGCGAGACCGGTCATGGCAGCCTTCTTGCTGTTGCCCCAGCTTCCGTCGGCGTTCTGAGTTTTCTGGAGCCAGTCGAGGCCTTTGACCACAGCGGTTTCGCACTGTTCGGTGCCACCACTTTCCAAGAGGCGTGCCATGCGGTCTTCTGGCGAGCAGCGCTTGCTCATGGATGCTGGGATGTTGCCAAATCCGCCGCCGCCGCCGCCGTCGCCACCGGAGCCCCAGCCGTCGCCAAAGTCGTCGCCATCCCCGAAGTCAGTGGATGGTTCCGGAACATCCACTTCCGGGACGGGAACGGCGGTCGGAGAGCTGGTGTTTGCTGCGATGACCTTGGCCATCGACGAGGAAGGAGCGGAGGGCTTGCGCTCGATGTTGGTGTTCATCTTTTTGTTCTCGATCTTATCGTCGTCATTGATGGTCGCGGAATAGCTGACGATGACGGGAGTCTCCTTGGAGAAGGGATCGAGGAGGATGAAGGCGAGGATCAGCCCAAGGAGAACGAGGACGAGGAACGAGACGATGACCGCCGAGATGGTGGAATTACGGCGCTGGGCCTGAAGGCGTGCTTCGGCTTCCGGGCTGAGTTGGGCATGAAGGCTCATGGTTGGAAAAGGACAGGGATTTGCTTGAGGAAAAAGTAGGTCGGGCGGGAGTCTTGGCCAGCCGAAAAGCGTGGCATTACCCGAGTCTAGCTTGAGAACGAAGATCTTGAGGATTTATTAGAGGAAATTTGAGGGAATTCTGGGTTTTCTTAGTAGGTCATGCTTTTTTACCTTGGACTACTTCTCTTCGGGCTCCTTTTTCGGGGTCTTGTAGTGCTCAATGATGTGCTCGGCGACGGTGTTCTCAATGAGGCCAGCGGAGGCGAGGTCTTTGGCGAGCCGGCGGGCGGCGGCGGTTTCGATCGCCGTGAGTTCACGCTCTGAGTTGGCACGGTCAGCGGGCAGGATTTCTAGGTTGGGAATGATTTTCTCAAGGCCGGGCGATAGTTCGGGATCGATCAGGGGAAGGATGACCGGGGTGCCGGAGAGGCTGATCGGCATGCGGCCATCCAGGAGATCGGCGAGGTCGGCGGTGTCGCCGAGGATCTCCAATCGCTTGGCTGATTCGTAGGCGCTGGTGAGGGTGTTACGGGCGAGTTCCTCTTTGACGGGGTAATCCGTGGATGGGCTTTCACCAAAGTCGTCCATCTTGTCGTATTGGAAGACTCGATCGAACAATTCAGTAGGTGCCAGGCCGAGCTTGTTGGCCTGGTCGATGAGGGCCACGCCTCTCAATAAAGTGGCGTGGGCTGCTTCGGCTTCGAATTGGCGATAAAACGATGAGTCGGTGGTGATGCTTTGAAGTTCAGCGACGATTTCTTTTTTGGTGACATACTGGCGGTAGTGCTTTTGGGCAAAGAGCGCACCCACCAGTAGTACAATGGCGAAAAGCGAGTAGCGGAGGATGTCAATGATTCGTGAGTCCATCAGGTCCAGATCGATTTGGTGGGTTTCTTCGCTTGCTCGGCTTCGGCGAAGTTGCGCTGGTCACGAGCGTGAAAGAGCGCTTCCTCGCGGGTGATGTAGCCCTGTTGAAGCA
>CAZVMS010000324.1:0-18881 GCA_964628795.1 uncultured Haloferula sp.
CGCCGCGCTTGAGAATCGGACAAACGGATACCCGAGATCGACTCGATTCGCACCGCTCCCTCGCTCGCCGTGGCGACCGGTGTTTCGGAGAAAGACTGCTCGATCTCTTTAAGAAACGTCTCAACGCTACTTGTTGGCCTATAATGCCGATTCTCAAGTAGTCCGGCGAGGCCTTCGTCCCGATAAAGCTTCACATAATTTGTCACGGTATCATTGCTAATATTGAGGGAGCCAGCAATCATCCCATGGGGAACTCCTAATCCATGCATCCGAATTGCCATCAATTTGCGATAAATTCGGGGGTCAATTTCAGGATTGTCGAGTTCATCCGCGATGTCATCCCAGTCTTGATCAGATAGCTCTAATATAATCATCGGAGAGGACTACGGCGCAGCCGGTTTCTATATATCTCACAGGGATTAATATTCCTAAAATATAATGCCGAGGAGTATAGTTGGAACGTAAGCGGGGTCCCAAGCACTGAAGGTTCTGGCCCGTTTATTCCATAGGCGTCATATTTTGGCAAATTATGACACCTATGAATGAATCCGTATTAAAGACCGATTAGATCGGTCGCCTGCGCTACACTCCGGAACAGAAGAAAACCATGGTGGATGCCTACCGGGCCAGCGGCTTGGGACCCCGCTTACGTTGCAACGAGAGGAAACCTGCTTTATTCACACTGCGGGCTGTCACCTCGTGGCCGCGCAACCACCGGACCAATTTCCCGAAATGCGCCTGACAGCGATATTGTCCCTTGGGAGCCTTGCTGGTGGTTGGGCTCGCGTTAGATTCGATCACGAATTCTCCGGTTGCTGTTATGGTAAGTTACTTGACGACCCCGGCCAGCTCCTCGCCCAGATCGACCTCACCGGCGGAATCGTGGCTTTTGAGCCTGTGGTTTTGACTGTACTCTAGGTGGAGAACCCCGGCCTTTGAAGTCGAAGCACTCCCAAGGTAGCCATTCTCATCGCGGTGCGGACGGTTTCAGAAAATCAATCCGGTCATCCCGGTCCAATATCCGTATTCTAGGGTGAAGTGTGGAGAACCGACAGGAAAACGAAAACTCGCAAATGGGTCGGACCGAATGGCTTCAGGAAGCGCGGCGCGGCAACTGGCGTAAGCTCCTCAAGGAATCCACCCGCCACCGCTAATGCCGCCATGAAACCCTCAGTGACAATTGAGCTTCGCTTACCAGACGACCAGTTGCGGGTATTGGCGGAACTGATCGCGCAGAGCGTGGGCGGATCAACGGTTCGTGCGACCTACACCGTAGCTCAAGCCGCGCAGAGAACCGGCCAAAGCGAGAAAACCATCCGCCGACACATTGAGGCGGGGCGGATCGCCCGCGTTCCCCAGATTCACCGAACATTGATTCCGGCAGCGGCGTTGGAGCGGTACATTCACGGGGATACGTAGCGGGGGAGCGTCAGAGCGGCCGGCCAGCCTTTCAAATCAGCTTCTTCGCGCTCTCAAGGCTGTGTGGATCCCGAATGTGGGAATAGGTCTTGATGAGCAATGCGCCGCCGTCCTTGTGGCCTACCCATTTGGCGATCGTCGGAATGTCGACACCCGACTCGATGGCAAAGGTGGCGAAGAAATGGCGCAGATCGTGAAGCCTAAGGTGCGGAACACCCAGGCGGACGCAAGCGTTCGCCAAGGCTATGCGCGGGCTGTGTATCGTGAATATCGGTCCTGTCGCGCCTTCGTGTTTCAGCGGTTCCAGAACCTTCCGGAGCGGCTCGAAAATCGGCAGCCGCCGCTGTGACGCGCCTTTCGTGCCGGGGACGCCGCTGTTGAATGTGATCCACCCATCGCTCACGTCCTCCCATGTCAGGGCTTTGGCCTGGCCGTGGCGGCAGCCCGCATAGGCAAGAAAGCCGACATAGGCGGCCGATTCCTTAGAGGATCTTTTCCTTTGAGAGCCGATCGACTCGATGATGTCGTCGATCAGCTTGCGGGAGGGGATCGTCAGATTCTTGGGAACGATCTTCACCCGCTTGAGTTTTTTTGCCGGATCATCATGGCGGATTCCGCATTCCACGAGAGCCTCCGTAACGCGTTTCGCCATTGAGAGAATGTTGTTCGCCCGCTGCGCGGCGTATTTATCCGCGATCTTTTTCCACCACGCGGTCGCGGCCGTCGCGGTCCACGCTTTCGCGGACGCATCACAGGGCATCGTCTTTCTCAGAATGGCGATGATCGCCTCGTAATACACCACCGTTGGAGGCTCAAGGTGCGCGCCCTGGAGGACACGGTCCGAAACGAGCTGGATGGCATCTCCGAGCGTTTTGACCGTTGTGGTGGTCGTCTCAAGCGCGGCAGAACGCAACGCGGCCAGCTTGTCGTCCCGCTGAAGTTTGGCGGCGCGCAGATTTGCCGCTTCGAGCTTTACGCGAATGACCTTGCCAGCGACTTTCGCGCGCAAGTAATATGCGCCACCGGAATGCCTCACCAGATTCTCGCCCACCTGTTTCCATTCGCCCATGCGCCTAGCATCGAGCACCGGGGGATGGGTGGCAAGATCAAAGGTGGTCAAGATCGGTGGTCAACCGGCGATTTTGGAGGCATTCACGAAATCATAAGTAATTTAACGCCAACAGTTTTGGGGCTGTAGCTCAGCGGTTAGAGCAGGGGACTCATAATCCTTTGGTCGCGGGTTCGAACCCCGCCGGCCCTACTTTCCCAGATGATGGCTTTCCACTGATGACGGTCTGCCGGCTTGCCTGCTTGAAGCCAGAGATGGCCAGAGATGGCGAGAGAGGGAAAAGGAAGACCGCTGTGCCGTCCCAGGCTTGGTGAGCCACGTTCCTGTGTCTCAACAAGCGGGGCGGCCTTCTCGCTTCCGGTCTTCCTGAGAAGGCGTGACCATGGCGAAATAGGCTTAATGCCCCTTAATAAATAGAGTGGTCCGGGCACCTTGCCTGAATGGACGCACACAGCAGTCGGCGGAATCCTATGCCCGGTGCCCTGCTTGGCAAACTATTTGAAGGACTGAATTTTCGCGATCAAAGAGAATTTCGCTTGCACTTGGAAGACTTGCATAAGCGCGCTAGAAACCGGTCGTGAGTTCGTCAGATCCATCCCGTTCGGAACCAATGAAGTATGCCCTTTTGGGCGAGGACCACAGCTCTGATGAGGAGAAACTTGAGAAGTTCACTGGTGAGGTGAACTGGAGCTACTTGCGGCCACACTACCAATCGGGGGTGCTCTTTTTCGTCGATCCCTCGCTGAAGCTGCAGCACGTCGGGGCTGCGATTTCCGCTGATGAAACGGATCTCGTGAAGGTCTGGATGAAGGCGGGGGATATGGTGAAAATTGGCTCGCTTCACGCCGCTCAGTGGGAGGGGACGGAGGCTGTTTTTGAAGCGCTGGTAGTCTCACCTTTCGTGCTCTGCCGCCCGGTAGGCTAAGGTCGAATAGTCGCACGATTGCCTGATTGGCTTCATGCGATTGGGGGCGGGATTCCGATTTTCTTCGATTGTTGTCGCTCTGAACCGGATTCCCTGTCATTTGGCCTTCCGGTTCACGCCTCTGACAAAATCAGGGCATGGAGTGTTGGCGGGCGGATTCAATGGGATCTGGCGCCAATCTGAAACCCGGTTAGCGGGAACAGTCTATGGAGACAAGGTAGTGCGTGAACCACTGTTAAGTTATGAAAATGTATGTAGGAAACCTGTCGTTCCAAACGACGAGCCAAGATCTTCAGGACGTGTTCGCACAGCATGGAGAAGTCACTGATGTGCACCTCCCAACGGATCGCGAAAGCGGTCGTCCACGTGGCTTCGCCTTTGTGACCATGGGTTCCAAGGACGGCATGGAAAGCGCCATCAAGGGGCTCGATGGCACCGATCTCGATGGTCGTAACATCAAGGTCAACGAAGCCCGTCCTCGCGAAGATCGCGGTGGTGGCGGCGGCGGCGGTGGCCGTGGTCGTTACTGATCTCAAAGAAGCTGTTGCTTCGATAGAATTTGTCACAGGCGGTGTCCCGAAAGGGCGCCGCCTTTTTGTTGGACTGGTGAATGCCAGCTATGGCTCGATGGCGACGACCATTATCGTGCTACTTACCATGGAGGCCGCCTCGGTGATCGTGCTGCTCGGCGCTCAGGAGCTCGCCGACCTCCAACAAAGCATTCAGACGCAGACGGCGTGGGATGAGGAGCCGGAGGACTGAAGTTCAGGCTCAATCATGGCTCGTCATTTGGCTTGGGGCAGCGCAGAGTCCGCATCTTCACTTTAACGGAAAGACACACAACCTTGCACACTTTCGAAGAACTTGGCGTTCCCGATGACCTGAACAAAGGAATCGCGGAGCTTGGTATCCTGAAACCGACAGAAATTCAGCAGCGGGCGATTCCTTTCCTGATGAAAGATGGCAGTGACTTCATCGCTCAGGCCCAGACAGGAACCGGCAAGACGGCGGCCTTCGGGCTGCCCTTGCTGTGCAAAATCGATCCGAAAAAGAACGAGATTCAAGGGCTGGTCGTCGCTCCCACGCGCGAACTCGCGAAGCAGATCGGCAAGCAGTTGTTTCGCTTCACCAAGCACGCCGATCACAAGATCTTCGTCGAAGTGCTTTGCGGGGGCGACAACATCGACCGCCAGGCTGCGGCGCTCCAGCGTCCGACGCACATCGTGGTCGCGACGCCCGGGCGCTTGCTCGACCTGATCAAGCGCAAGGCCTTGACCTTGGTTTCCGTGAAGCACCTCGTTCTCGATGAGGCGGACGAGATGCTCAGCATGGGTTTCAAAAAGGAGCTCACGGTGATTTTCGGGCTTACGCGGCAACGCGGCAGCACCTGGCTTTTCTCGGCGACCATTCCCCATGCCATTCATCAGTTGGTGAAAGACTGCATGGGACCGAGCCCTCAGTTGATCAAAGTCGACAAGGCGCACGTGGTGAATCGCGACATCGATCACCAGTTTGCCGTCTGCATGCGGGACGAAAAAACGGACTTCATCGCGAAGTTTCTCAAGCGCCGGACGCAGGAGCGCGGCTTGATATTCTGTCGGACGAAGGAAGGCGCGATCGTCCTTGGCAAGCAGTTGACCAAGCTCGGATTTCCGGTGGCGGTGATGCAGGGCGACCTCACTCAAAAGGAGCGGGATACCGTGATGCGCTCATTCAAGAAGGGGCGTTTCCAATTTCTGATCGCGACGGATGTGGCGGCCCGTGGGATCGATGTCGAGGGCTTGACCTTCGTGATTCACCATCAGCTCCCCGAACAGGTGGAATACTACACTCACCGTAGCGGTCGGACGGCACGGGCGGGGAAAACCGGGATTTCCGTGGTGCTCGTCGAACCTAGGGAAAGGGGAAAGATCGCCCGGCTGGAGAAGGATCTCGGGCTCGACTTTGATCAGATTCACTGAAGATGAGGGTGGAGCTGGCGATTCGGGCGGAGTCACCTCCGCGAAATCGGCCATGTTGCCGCTTGTCGCTGGACGGCAGCGCTGGTGGGGGTTAAATCCGCTGCGACATGGCAAAGAAACCTGTAGTTCTCATCATTCGTGACGGTTGGGGCGTCAATCCCGGCGGCAAAAAGACGGCGAAGAAAGATGGCAACGCGACCCTGCTCGCGAAGACGCCTTTTCACGATGTGATGCTGGAGAAGTATCCGAAGGGCCTTGTCAGCGCCTCCGGTCTTGATGTCGGCCTGCCTGAAGGCCAGATGGGGAACTCCGAAGTGGGCCACCTCAATCTGGGTGCGGGACGCGTGGTTTACCAGGATCTCACTCGCATCAACAAGGCGGTCGAGGATGGCAGCCTTGCCGAGAACAAGACCTTCAAAGCGGCACTCAAAGCGGCGAAGGGGAAGGGCAAGCGTCTTCATCTGATCGGGCTGGTATCGGACGGCGGGGTGCACAGCAGCCAAGAGCATCTTTGTGCGATGGTTGGGATGGCGGCGGACGCGGGGGTGAAGGATATTCTGGTTCATGCCATCACGGATGGGCGCGACACTTCGCCGACGGCTGGTGCGGGATACCTTTCCCATGTCGAGGATGAGATCGCGAAGCACGGGGCACGAATTGCCACCGTAGTCGGTCGGTATTACGCGATGGATCGCGACAAGCGCTGGGAGCGCGTCAAGATTGCCTGGGATGCCATTGTTCACGGTAAGGGGCAGCAGAGCGACCTACTCGCGTCAGAAGCCGTTGCAGAGATGTATGCTCAGGAGAAAACGGACGAGTTTTTGCTGCCGATGATCTTTTGTGATGCCAACAAGCAGCGCATCCGCAGTGGCGACGTGGTGTTGTTCTTCAACTTCCGTGCCGACCGCGCTCGTCAGCTTTCGGAAGTGTTCCTCGCGGAGGGGCCCTTCAAGTCTTTCAAGGCAGGACGCCGACCGAATATCCGCTACGTCACACTTACCGAGTATGATGCGACTTATGATTGCGATGTGATCTTTCCTCCTGAAGAATTGAAGATGGTTCTTGGGGAGGTGGTCTCGAATGCCGGGATGAACCAGCTCCGAATTGCCGAAACCGAGAAATATCCACACGTGACTTATTTCTTCAACGGTGGTGAAGAGAAGAGTTACAAGGGCGAGGATCGGGCGATTGTGCCATCGCCAAAGGATGTCGCGACTTATGATCTCAAGCCGGAGATGAGTGCAGACGAGGTGATGAACATCGTGATCTCACGACTCAAGGACTATAATCTAGTGATTTTGAACTTTGCCAACCCCGACATGGTGGGGCACACCGGCGTGGTCGAGGCGGCGATCAGGGCATGTGAGAAGATTGACGAGGGTGTTTCAAAGATTGTTGAGGAGACTTTGCGACTCGGAGGGAAGCTTCTGATCACTGCGGATCACGGCAATTGTGAATTCATGATCAATGCAGATGGGTCACCTCATACCTCGCACACCACCAATCTCGTGCACGCCATCTACGTGGCCAATAATGCGGACAAGTTCAAGGTGCGCGACGGAATCCTTGCGGACGTGGCTCCGACTTTGCTCGATATGCTCGGTCTCAAGAAGTCTGCTGAGATGACGGGAACCTCGCTTCTGGAGAAAATGTAGAGGAGGACGCTGCGTCTGCGGAATCACCCAGATTGGCTGGGAAAGTATGCTGCTTGGAGCAGGTCTATTGATGATCGGCTCTAGGGGATGTATTCCGCAAACTTTGATAGGTGTCAGCCTGTGATATGTGTCACCTAGCGTTGTGTTTCTCTTCTCTCTTGGTCCATGTCTTTTTCCCTAAAAAAAAGGCGGAGCCCCGAATGAGGCACCGCCCGGTGGATTTGATTCCTTCGAAATTAACGAACGCGGTAGTAACCGTCGGGATTATAGAGGAAGTAAACGTCCTTAGAATTGATGCGCGGGAGATACATCACTGGGCGGCCTTCATCGTCGATGGATTCCTGCAACGCGGTCCGCTGAGCGGCGGCTTTGTCTTTGGCAGCCTGGGCATCCGGATTCATACGGAATGAGGTTTCGTCGATGCCGCTGACGATGTGCTTCACCCAATGAAGCTTCTGGGCTTCGACACCGAATTCGCTCCAGTCACCGCTGGTGGATTGTTCATACATCTTCTTGATGAACTCCTCTTTGCTTAGGCCCATCTTGTCGGCGATTGGGGTGGCGAGGCGTGCCCACCAGCGTTGGCTCTCCTTGAGAAATTCGGCCTGCTGGGTAAGATTCAAACGACCAAAGACCGTCGAACTGATCTGGTGGTGAAGAATGACGGCGTTCGGATAGGCATAGGATTCCTCGGCCAAGGTCGTAATGGCGGCGGCCATCGAAGCGGCGAAGGATTTCACGACGACGTGAATCGGAGCATCGCTTGCCTCCATCACTTTCAAGATTCGGTAACCTGCCATTACGGATCCGCCCGGGCATTCATCAATGACAATGAAGATCGGCTGGTCCGGGTTCTGATTGTTGAAATAATGGATCCTGTCTGTGATGTGGTCGGCGGTATCACCACTGATCGGGCCATTGAGGGCGATCCGGCGATCAGAAATAACAAGCGTTCCATCCGCTTTGAGAGGGTTCTTCAAATACTCAGGCTCGCCGGAAGCATAGTCCTTGCGCTTCTGCCCAGCCTCGATCTGCTGGATCTGGCCTTGGAGCTCGGTGACCTTGATTCCGGCTTCGGCTTGGGCGGACTTGAGCTGATTGGACAGGAGTTCAGCACGTGCCTTTTCCAGCTCGGCCTGACGGGCGATCCGACGGCTTTCCGCTTCAAGTTTGGCGTTCTGTGCCTCCTCATCGACGGCTCTTTCTTGAGCCGCGTAGGCGAGACGTTCCGCCATGAGTTCCTTCTCGATCTTGAGGCGGGAAATCTGAGCGCGGAGTTTAGCGGTCTCCTTCTTGAACTTTTCATCAGCGAGAGAGTTTTCGAGAGCCAGGCGCTCCTGCTCTTTTTTCATCTTTTCCTCTTCCTGCGCGGTGCGATCCTGTGGCTTCTGTTCGGTCTGGGCACTTGTTGATTCCACTTCCGCCTTCGGTGCCTCGATTTCAATAACCGGAGGGGAGGATGAGGAGTTGGCTGAGCCTTCCGGAGCAGCGATGAGACCGCCAGCGAGGCCGACGGAGAGGATTGTCATTCGGGTAACAGTGGACTTGATCATCATGTGGGATACGGGGTGACGGGGTAATTATTTCAGCGGGTGCTTTGTTCAGATTACGGCATTGAAGCGTCAGAAGGAGTTTCGTTTGTCTCTTCTGATTCCCGAAGTTTCTCAAGCTGCTTGCGGTAGCCGAAATACAGCAGGGTGCCGGCGATTACGATGAAGATGAGGGCGGCCCCTCCGAGGAAGATGGCGATCTTTCCTCCGCTCTTCTGGAAGGCGTCGTCGGTCACGACATCCGGGATGGGATCACCGGGGACCCGGGCAAGGACCAGTTTGTTGCCTTCGAGCCCAGCGTAAGTCAATTTCGCCATGACAGGCCCGATTTCGGGATCGTTGAGGCTCTTCTCAAAGATCCGGAGGGTTGAAAAATGCCCCATGAAACCCTCGGCAACCTCCGCCTCAGGGACGTCAAGACGGTCGACCTGCAGGACGAGTTCGCGCTTGGTCAGCATCGGGTGGCCATGGATGGTGCCAATCAGGTAGCGAGGGTCGGCGGTGATCGGACCATTTTCGCCTTCCTTGGCGAGACGGGGGCGGCCGTTGAGCTGGTAGCAAATGTCGATCACGAGGTCGCCGTCGTCGATTGCCCGAACAAGAAAGGACTCCCGCAGCTCTTCGAGCGCCGGAAACATCGCAATGGCGAGATTTATGTCCTTGGCGCTGAGTTCGATCCGGGCTTCTTTTTGGTCGTCGGAAAGATCGCTGCGAAAGACTTCGAGGCGTTCCTGAAGCTCGCGGGCGGGGACTTCTTCAGTTTCGAGCGAGAGCACGGAAAGCGGCTCGGGTGCCTCTTTGGTGAACTTTTCGATTTCGGTCGCTTGCCGGAAGGGCGTCCAAATCGAGAAGCCGATGAGAAAAACGAGCATCAGAACGGCAAGGATCAGAATCGTGCAGCCGGAGAGGGGTGAGCGGGCAGTTGCGGACACGCGGGGAAGCTGGGCATCGAAATCCGAATGATCAATTTTCCAATTCCAAATTATGCCAATTCGGCGCTTGGCAGGGGGGTGGGGGAGTTTTGAATCAAGGGCATGGCGAAGGTGCTGGTGGGACTTTCAGGCGGTGTCGATAGCTCGGCAGCTGCAGCCTTGCTGATTGAGCAGGGGCACGAGGTCACGGGGGCCTTCATGAAGAACTGGGTGAATGCCGAGGGCTTGCCTGGTGATTGTCCGTGGGAGAGCGATCTTGAGGACGCTTTGGCAGTGGCTCGGAAGTTGGGGATCGAGTTCCGGGTCGTTGATCTGATTGATCAATACAAGGAGCGCATCGTCGACTACCTTGTGGAAGGCTACCGCAGCGGGATCACCCCGAATCCCGACGTCTGGTGCAATCGCGAGATGAAGTTCGGGGTCTTCCTCGACTACGCGCTGGAGCAAGGTTTCGAGTCGGTGGCGACGGGTCACTATGCGCGCCGACGGATTCTCAGCAACGGCGAAGCGGCTATTCTTAAGGGAGCGGACCCGAACAAGGATCAAAGCTACTTCCTTGCGATGATGACTCAGCGGCAGGTGAAGCACGCACTGTTTCCTGTGGGTGAAATGCTCAAGCCGGAAGTGCGCGAAGTCGCGCGGCGGCACGACCTGATCACGGCGGGGAAGAAGGACAGCCAGGGGATCTGCTTCATCGGCGAGATCAAGATGCGCGACTTCATTCGCCATTATCTCCCCGACCAACCTGGCGAGATTGTCGACACCTCCGGGAAGGTTCTTGGAAAACATGACGGACTGCATCTTTACACCCTCGGTCAGCGCAAGGGGCATGGGGTGGCGTCTCCTCGGGAGGGCATGGCCTACGTGGTCGTCGGCAAGGATTTGGAAAACCATCGACTGATCGTCGGTTGGGATGAATCCACCACCGAAGGGCTCTACGCGAAACGTTGCAATGTGGGAACGATTTCGACGATTAACGAAAGCTTTGATCACCCGATGAAGGTGGAAGCCCTTCCGCGCTACCGAGCCAAGCCCGAGCCGTGTCGGGTTGAGCCGATGGATGGCGGCATTGAAGTGACTTTCCGAAATTCGCAGCGGGCCCTCGCCATTGGGCAGATCTGCGCCTTTTACGAGGGTGGGAGGCTCTTGGGCGGCGGAGTGTTTCAGGAAATATTGGAGTGAATAGTTCGCCGGCTTCTGTCGTCATAGCCGGGGTGAACAAAATTCTCCCGACCCTATTAGGATTGCTCCTTCTGACCTCGGTAATCGTTGCGGAGCCGGTCAAAGAACTCGACCCCAAGTCCGCCGTGAAATTGATCGCCGCGCTCAATGACATGAGCGAGACCCCGATTGCGATCGCCTCAATCGTCGCGGGAACCAAGACGGATGACGAGTTTGAGGCAAGCCACGTGCGCCGCGTTACCTCAATCCACCCGGTGAACGAAAACGGATCCCAAGTCCGCCGCGTCCGCTGCTATGACTTTTTCTGGAACGAGACCTACGGCTGGTTCGTCTATGAGCGGCGTGCTGGCCGTGGTGGTGACGAAGTTTGGATTTGGAGCGAGAACGAGGGGGATCTCGTGATCAAATAAGGAGGTCGGGCATCCCCTTCGCGCTGGGGCTGGTTTTCTTCCGGGGTTTGTCCTTGCTCCCTAGGAGATCATCGGGAGAATCCGCGGCCCCGCAGGCGGGTCCGCTCCTATGAGTCAGTCTTCCACTTTTCAAGAAATCGGCGCTTGGTTCGATCAATACGAGTCCTTCGTGCTGCTCAGCCATGTGCGCCCGGACGGCGATGCGATCGGCTCCCAGATCGCCCTGGGATTCACGCTTGAGGCGGCAGGGAAGAAAGTCCGCCTGATCAATGAAGACGGCCTTCCGGACAATCTGGCATTCATGGCAGGATCGGAGCGTATTGAAACGCCGCCAGCCGAACCGATCGAAACCGATGTGGTGATCGCGCTCGATACCGCAACCAAGCCAAGGCTGGGCGCAAACGTGCTGGCCGCCGTCGGCCACTGCGAGCGCTGGATCAACATCGACCATCACAAGTCGAACCCCGGATACGGCGATCTCAATCACATCGATGACAGCAGCCCGGCCACTGGACAGATTCTTTACCATCTGATCACGGCGCTCGATCTGCCAATGCCCGATGAGACCCGCGATGCGATTTACGTGGCGGTTTCGACGGATACCGGGTCCTTCCAATACCCGGGAACCACGGCGGCGACCTATGAGATAGCTGCGGATCTAACACGTCGTGGATTGGATGTCGGGAAGATCAACTCGCTGACTTACGACAACCACCCGAGGCGTCGCGTCGAGCTGATGCGTGCACTGCTCAATACGCTTGAGGTGAAAGCGGAAGGGCGGCTTGCCCACTGGGAACTCACTTGGGAAACGGTGACTCGTCTTGAGCTGAAGCCTGAGGATAGCGAAGGACTGATCGATATCGTTCGCGCGATCCAAGGCGTGATCGTCGCGGTATTCTTCGAGGAACTGCACGATGGCAAGATCCGCGTTTCGATGCGCTCGAAGGATCGTCGCATCGATGCCTGCAAGGTCTGCATGGAGTTCGGTGGTGGCGGTCACTCGCTGGCGGCGGGCATCCGCATGCCGGGACCGCTTTCCGACGCGAAAGAAAAAGTTTTGGCCGCTGTCGAACGCGAACTGGCGAGCCTTTGATGTAGATGATTATTATGAGTAGACCCAATCCTTCATCCGGCGTTCCCAGTGGCGTGCTTCTGGTGGACAAAGCCCCCGACATGACCTCGCACGACGTGGTTGCCATTGCACGCCGCTCGCTCGGTACCAAAAAGATCGGCCATTGCGGCACGCTCGATCCGATGGCGACGGGCTTGCTGATGCTGGTGATCGAACGAGCCACCAAGATTCAGGATCTGCTGATGAGTGAGGACAAGGAGTATGATGGCACCTTGACGCTGGGGTCGACCACCTCAACTCAGGATCGTCAGGGTGAGGTGCTTGAGGAAAAAGAGGTTGGCGCATATTCGGCGGAAGAGATCGATGCGGCATTCGCTGAATTCACCGGGAATTTCGAGCAGATGCCTCCGATGGTTTCTGCGATCAAAAAGGATGGCGTGCCGCTCTACAAGCTGGCGCGCCAAGGTCAGGAAGTGAAGCGCGATCCTCGTCCAGTGGAAGTGACGAAGTATGAGATCTCTCGTATCGAGCTTCCCGAAGTGGATTTCAAAGTGCTTTGCTCGAAGGGCTTCTACGTGCGGACCTATGCGCACGACATCGGGGCGAAGCTCGGATGCGGGGCTCACCTCAGCGCTTTGCGCCGGGTAAGAAGCGGGCGCTTCGTGCTGGACCGGGCGGTGACCGTCGATGAGTTGAAGAACGGAAGTCGCGAGGAGCTCTTCAAGGCGATGGTGAGTCTGGCCGAGATCTCGCTGATGCGGGGGGCATGAATGCTGAAGCCTCATCCGTCTTGGCAGGCAAGGCGGAGCGAGGCAACATCCTGTCCAGATGAGCGAGAATCCCTATCAGACTCCGACGGTCAGTGAAGTGGCGGCACCAGCAGAGCCACTGAGCGAGGCGGCGCAGATTCGGCAAATGCATCTGCGCCACGAAGCTTCTCTGAGGGGGATGGGGACCCTGTTTTTTCTGGGTGGGGCCATTGGAACTCTGATTGCGGTATCGGTAAGCCTGGACTGGTTTTCGGGTCGAGGGCGGCAGCCTCAAGGTTCTGAGTTCCTTCTGATCTTTCTGTTTATGGGACTCATTCCCGTGCAGTTTTTCACCTGGTGGGGATTGAGGAAACTCAGGCCATGGTCGAAGATTCCGGCCGGAATCATGTCGGGCTTGGGATTGATGGCGCTGGGTTTGGGAACGATCCTCAGCATCTATTTTCTCTACCTGTTATTCTGTGCAAAGGGTCGCTTCGTTCTTTCTCCAGCCTATCAGGAGATCGTCGACCAGACTCCGGGGATGAAATACAAGACGCCGCTTTGGAACTGGATTGTGCTGGGATTGATCGTGCTACTCGTGATCATCGGAGTGGGCTACGCGATGTTTGCTACTGCTTGAGATTGTGCTGAGACTTGATTCCATTGCCAAGCTGAAGGACCTCGGTGCGCCAGTGCATCTGGCGCTTGGGGTCTTTGATGGCGTCCACCTGGGTCATCAGGAAGTGATCGCGCGGGCGGTCGCGGCGGCGCAGGCACAGGGTGGACTGGCGGGGGTGCTGACCTTCGATCCGTATCCGCTGCGCGTGCTCGCCCCGGAAAAAGCGCCAAAGCGTTTGTTGGCGTCGCTCGATCACAAAGCACGCATCCTCGAACCGCTGGGTGTGGATTTTCTCCTGGCTCTTCCTTTCGATGAGGCACGGGCGCAGGTGGCGGCGGAAGATTTCATTCGTGAGCTTATCGAAGCCGGGACGCACACGGTGTCAGCCGGTGAGGACTGGCGTTTCGGTCACGGCAGGGCAGGGGATCGGAATCTGCTCGGTCGCTTGGCCGAGGAATTGGGATTCCGCTTTGAGGCGGTCTCGCCCGTGATGGTTGGAGGGGAACGCATCAGCAGCACGCGGATTCGGCAGGCGATCCGTGATGGAAACTTGCTCGCCGCGCACGAAATGCTGGGCCGGCCCTACACGGTGGCGGGGAAAGTGGTTGAGGGTCGGAGACTTGGCCGTGAGCTTGGATTTCCGACGGCAAATCTCGAGCGGGGCGAACAGCAGTATCCGCCGGATGGTGTCTGGGCGGTCAGGGGGCGGGTCAAAGGGGCACTTCGGGACGGAGTCGCGAATCTTGGGGTGCGACCGACGGTTGACGGTCAGTCCCGGTCGCTGGAGGTTTACTTTTTCGACGAAGTCGGCAATCTCTATGGGGAACTCGTTGAGGTAGAGTTTGTTATTTATCTTCGTGAGGAGCGGAAGTTCGCCAATCTTGAGGAGTTGAAGGCTCAGCTCGGCCGGGATGTGGAGGCCGGATTGCGGCTGCTGCGGGCTGATGTCTGAAAGCGGACACAATTTCGGGATTTTCGGCTTACCCTCCGGCTCAGGCGTCCCTATAAGCCCTTGCAAAACCACATGCTTTCGACCGATTTACCGACCTCCCGTCGATCCCTGAGGGCCGCGCTTCTTGCGCTGGCTCCCCTTTGTGTATTGGCAGCACCTCTCGCCGCGCAAAGCGGTCACTCGGATTTGGCGCAAGCTGAATTGCAACGCCGTTCGGCTGCCGCCTCTGAAGCTCATGAGCTTTTGAAGTCCGGTGACGAGGCTTACAAGGCGGGCCGCTACGATGAGGCAGCCACCGCTTATCGAGGTGCTCTCGACCTTTTGCCTTCAGGGGCTCCTGCGATCGCCGAATTGCGGCGTGAAGCCGTTGAGCGCTACGCTCAGGCTGCGATCGAAGTGGCTCGCAAGCAGCGCCGACTGGGTGATGTGGAGGCGGCGGAAGCGACGATCAATCAGGTGCTGGCCGATGGGGTCGCTCCGAATCATACGGCTGCCACGGAAGCGCTCGAGTGGATCAATGATCCGATTCGCACGAACCCTACAGGAACGAAAGAACACACCCGAGACATCGAGGAAGTCCGCCAATTGCTCTACAGCGCTGAGGGTGCCTTCAACCTCGGTAAGTTCGATCAGGCGAAGATGGTTTATGAGGATGTGTTGAAGGTGGATCCTTACAACACGGCCGCGCGCCGTGGCATGGAACGAGTGGATGTGGCGAAGTCCGACTACTATCGTGCTGCCAGTGATCAGACTCGTGCAGAAATGCTGATGGATGTCGAAGCCGAGTGGGAACTCAAGGTCAATGACATGACCGATGTGACCACCGATTTTGATCCTCTGATCGAGGGAAACCTCGGGGTTAGCATCGCAGCCAAGCTGAAAAATCTCATCATCCCGGTGGTCTATCTTGAGGATGTGACGCTTCAGGAAGCCATGGATTATTTGCGCCAGCAATCGATCGCTCTGGATACCATGGAACCGGACCCAACGCAGAAGGGCATCAACATGGTCCTCGACCTGGGTGCTCCGGATTCAGAGGTCGGGAAAAAGATCCGGGAAATTCGCTTCAACCTCAACCTCCGGAATGTGCCCTTGAATACGGCAATCGATTATGTGGCCGAGGCGACAAGGACGGTGGCAGTGACTCAGCCATACGCCTTGGCCATCCGTCCGGCAGGCTCGGATGCGACCGATATGCTTTTCAAGTCATACCGCGTACCGCCCGATTTCCTGACAGCGGGTGGCTCCGACAGTGGCGGAGGAAACGTGGCCTCCAATGATCCTTTTGCCGAGCCGTCCGACGAGGGCCTGATCGCAAAGAAGCTTTCAGCGCGTGAAATTCTCGAAACCCGTGGGGTGTCGTTCCCGGATGGTGCAACCGCTGTGTTCAACTCTGGAAACAGCACTCTCCGAGTGCGCAACACCGCAGTGAATCATTCGATCGTCGAGCAGATCGTTGAGGCGCTTGCCAATACCGAGCCGACGCACGTGATCGTCGAAATCAAGATGATTAAGACGCAGAAGAAGCGTCTTGAGGAACTCAGCTTCGACTGGTTGCTGGGAGCCTTCAGCTTGGGAGGCCAAGGTATCGTCCCCGGAGTCGCGGGGACTTATCTAACAGGAGGGACCCAGGGGAATGGAGGAAACCTTAGTGATGTGGCGGGTCCCACTCCTCTCAACCCGGCGGACATTTTCAGTAATCCGATCACTGCAGGAAACCGAAGTGGAACGGAAGCGATCGGTGCCGATTCGATTGACGAGTTGATTCTCTCGGGAACCACGGGTGGTGGCCGTGTGGCTGCCCGTGCCCCTGGAGCGCTTTGGGTCAACGGTGTCATCAACAACACCAACCTCACCATGCTGATGCGCGGCCTTGACCAGAAAACAGGAGTCGATCTCGCGGCGGTTCCTTCCGTCGTCACCCGTAGTGGCCAAGCGGCCTCGATCCGCGTGACCAAAGAATTTATTTACCCGACCGAATACGAGCCCCCCGAATTGCCAAACTCGGTTGGCGGTGGGGGAACGGTTGACTTCGCAACTGGCACGGTCACTCCAGATCAGGTTGGTGTCACTCCTGTGACCCCGGCAACGCCCACATCCTTCGAAATGCGGGACACAGGCATCATGATGGACGTGCTCCCAACGGTGAGTCAAAACAAGCAGTACGTCGATATCACGCTTTCTCCAAACATTACGGACTTCGATGGTTTCCTGAACTACGGAAGCCCGATCACGGCCCCGGTTTCCGGCGGAATCGCAGGTCTGGGTGTTCCTGTTTCAGTGGAGGTAACCCCGAACCGCATTTTGATGCCGGTGTTCTCCGTCATGAAGACAGGAACCTCGCTGACCGTTGCCGACGGACAGACGATTGTCATCGGGGGGCTGATGCAGGAAAAGACGCAGAAGGTCGAGGACAAGACTCCCATCCTTGGAGACATTCCTGTGCTTGGTAGGTTGTTCCAGAGCAACGCTTATTCTCCAGTTCAAACGGCCATCGTCTTCTTTGTCAAAGTCACCGTCGTCGATGCCGCTGGTCGTCCTTTCAATCAATAAAGTGGGTTGCGCTTGCACGGCTAGCTTCTCAAGCTCATCCCTATCGCGCTGATGTCAGATTCCGACCAGGAAAAGTATTCGATCGACGAAATGATGGATCGTCTTCGCTCACGTGGCGAAGGTAGCTCAAATGGAGAACCGCAACTGGTGACCCGTGATGACGGCACGCAGGTGATGCGGGTAAGGAAGCGCAAGCGTCGCTCCCGTCAGCCCCACAAGGAGGCCGAGGCCAAGCAGCGCAAACGCAGTCTATTTTTTGCAGCAGGGATCACGGTCTTGGTGGTCGCTTTGGGGCTCGCTGCGGTGGCCTGGGTCTTCTATCTCAACAGCAAGGGGTATCGAGAAGGGCTGGAAAAGAGGATTTCGGCATGGACCGGTGCCGAGGTGAAGACGATGCAATTTCGCTCAACCCCCGTGAGTGTGGGAGCTGCCCGCATTGAACTCAGCTGGCCGGAGGATCAACCGGCTGCAAGCTTGGTGCTCAACGGCGTTCAGGGCGATGTGAAGCTCGCGAGTTATTTTGGCGATCAGCTCAGTGGACAGCAGATCACAGCTGCGAATGGCGGTGAACTCGTTCTCCGCGCGGCATCGCCCGAGCGAGATGCTAGGGCGGGGCTTCCCGAGGGGCTTTGCCCATTCAACTTCTCTTACCGCTCCAAGAACTTCAACGTGAGATTCGGCGAGGCCCAGCATGAAGCGATGGTTCTCAGCGGCTCCGAGGCCTCCTACCAAGTCCCAGACCTTGCACGGGCAAACGGCAATCTCGTTCTCCAAGGCGGCAAGTCCCGAATCATGGATTGGGGCACCTACGCGCTCGAATTTGCATCAATATCGCTTTCCAGTGAGGGCGTGAGGGTTGGTAACATTGAGATGTCGCCGGAAGGAGCTCCCGATGCGGAAGTCCGCTTGCGTGGAGATCAGCTGCCTCCAATTTTGACACGAGGTGGGCAGAGTGAGTTGCGTTTCCAACTCGCGGAAATGCCATCGATGATTCTGTTTGGCGGTGGCTTGGGCTCAATCGTCGATGCGAAATTTGAGAGCCCGGACCATGAGGTCAACACAGGACGGGTTTTCTTCGATGTGACGAAGCCTGATAGTCTTCGGATTGATGCGCCTATCCATGCCACGCTCTCCTCCGTGCTAACACTCAATGGTCTCCAACTCTTCGATGTGCTTGCTCTCGAAGTTGGAAACGAACGTCTCAGCCAAGCACGTTTTGAGACCGAAGCCCGAGTTCAATTCAAGCGGACCTCCAAGGAGACGCGACTCGATCAAATATCGTTGGTTTCGCAGAGCCTAATTAGTATCGAGGGATCCCTCTTGGCGAAAAGGGGAGGCGAACTGGATGGCGTATTGGAGGTCGGTTTACCTGACTCAACCGTTCTAGCAACCGCATCGCGTGCTCTTCCCGCCGTTTTCAATCGTCGTAGTAGTGGGCATCACTGGGCGCGCGTTAAAATTTCCGGCACCACGGCCAAGCCGGTCGATGACATGGCTGAGCAGTTGAGAAGTGCTTTGCGTGGAAGCTCTCCCGCAAACGGTGGCGCAAGTGGCTTGGAGGACGAGTTCCGCGATCTTACGACACCACGATAGCTGGGACTGCATGCCCCGAAGGATTTTCTCTGCCACCTGCTTTGCCTCGCGCTTCGCGGCGTCCAGATCCGTGAAGACCCTGCGCTGGCGCAGTCCGTCCCGGTAGAAGGCAATCGTGTAGCGAGTCTTGCCGCCCATTACCCCGGCGTAGACCGGCACTGAGACGGAATGATGACGGATAACCCGACTTTCGCTGTTAGATTCAAAAATCGCCAAATTTCGCCCATCTGAGGCGCTGGA
>CAZVMS010000325.1:0-4863 GCA_964628795.1 uncultured Haloferula sp.
TGCGGTGAAGTCATGGCCGGTACTGGGGCTGAGATCGAGCTGGCTCTAGACTGCGAGTATGAGGAAGGGGGGACACCCGAGCGGATGTTCTGGCGGGTTGTGATCGCGGACGAAGACCCAGACGGCGATACCCTTACAACGTGGGAAGAGCTTCAACTGTCCCTGAATCCGAATCATTTCGATACGGACGGCGACGGGCTTTCTGACAACTTGGATGGGAATCCGTGGGTAAATGGCTTTACGTCCGATCCAGATGGCCTGGGGCTTGTTCCTTCACTGGCAAACGGTTTGATCGGCCGATGGGATTTCGAAACCAAGGGACCGAATGGAGGGTTTGAGTCAACCCCCGTTGCGATTGGGGCTTGTGACATCGGAAATACTGGTGCTGCGTGGGATGGTGAAGCCACTTGGCCCGGTTTGTATCAAGGCTTTCCACGGGCAGCGCTTCATTTGACAGGGCCTGCGTTTCTTGAACCGCATGGAAAGCTGCCTGGGCCGCCGCTCAGCAGCAGCACGCAGAGCGTGTGTATGTGGGTCCGCTTTGAGGCTGGCACTCTCGATAGCGATCCCTCAAATCGAGCGCTGGTCAGTTGGATTCAGAATTACAACGCCACAGATCAATCGTCGCTTCCGTCGGTGGCCGCCCTTGTTGCCGGCAATCAGATCAAGTTCGTAAGCGGGCGGATACAGCCTGTGCCGCTTACCGAGATTACGCCGCTTGCGAGTCTGACGATCCCGGCAAGCATCGATTTGGATGATGGAGAATGGCATTCTCTCGTGCTAGAGATCTACGATGGTGGTTCCCAAGGAGTGTATTCCGCTTGGATCGACACGGTCAGCGTGGGGTCGGCCTCGAGCAACCAGGTTGACTTCCATATGGATCAGGGGAGCAACAGTGTTGTGAGTCTAGGAAAGTTTAGGAAAAACTACTTGGCTGGCTACAGTCGTACGCTTCAGGCGACCGTGGATCGGCTCCGCTTTTACAACCGGAGAACCACGCCGGCCGAGCGTAGTTCGTTGTTTAATCAGGACGTGGACGGGGATGGCTTGTATGATCGCACCGAGATTCGGAAGCGCTTTTGGAAGGACGAGAACCGCGACGGATTGAAGCTTAATTTGGAAACGCAGTTCGCACTGAATCCTCTCTACTTCGATCCTGCGGAATCTGATCACGACAGTGACGGGCTCACGTCCCTGTGGGAACAAGCAGCTCCCGGCCTAGATCCGGCGAGCTTTGATAGTGACGGAGACCTTTTCCCTGACGGCTGGGAGGTGGTTAACGGCTTGAATCCTGTGGTTTTCAACGATGGGAGCAATGACAGCGATGGCGATGGCCTTAGCGATTTCGACGAATGGGTTCATGGAACAAGGGCGGACATCGCTGACACTGATGACGACGACACCAATGATGGCACCGAGGTAGCAGGTGGCTCCGATCCCACTGACGGGGCGGATGGCGGTGGAGCGATTCCGCAGAGTGATCTAGCCGAGGTGAGCTTTAGGATCGGGGACGAAAGTGGTTCGAGTTCTGAGCGCTGGAACATGCTGATCAAGGGAACTGACCCTGAGATCGATCAAAGAGAGCTCCGCGTAGCGAGCACGCAGTTCGGCGAGGCGGAGACAAGGAGTCTCAAGCTCCGGCGAGGCGGCACCTATGAAATTGAGCTTCAGCACGTTGCTACGAACCGGGGCGAGGAGGGCCCTGATTACGATTGGGACGCACAGATCGGAGGTCTGCCAACGAGCCAGGTACTGAGTCCCGTTTCAGGCGAGGAAGTTTTTTTGCTCCAAGCAAATGGATGCAGCTGGCTCGTTGATAATCGTGACGGCCTTCTGGGCGTCAATGACGGGGGAGACACCGAACCGGAAGACTTTACGAAGGGCCTAGTCGCGAAGCTGATTCCGGTTCACTTCAAGGTTCATGGGCAAGATGTCCCTGGCCCGGACAAAGTTCATGCAATGAACGTTGAGACGCGTCAGGACGAGGCAGGATTCTACGGCTCTTATAAGAAGTGTGTTGGGCACGTGTGGTCGAGCCAGTGGATCGATCTTATCCCTTATCTACAGGGTGCCGATGATCCGGAGCTAAAGAGCTTCTTTCAGGATCACCTGAAGTGGAAGAGTAACGGCACGGAACTTACGCTCTGGGGTGAATACACTTGGCAGCTGAATTTCGTGGGTGAGCCCGCCGAGGATAGTTTGGCGCGCTACAACATCGAAGTCCTAGACCAAGCAGGATCAACAGTGGCAGACCGGTTAATTCTGACAGTCGTACCTCAATCGACAAAGGTCAACTTTGATGCGTGGTATGCAGCCGAATCGGTCGATAAAGGCTGGCTCAATGAATTGCCGCCGATGTTTTGGAACATCGAAACCACGGTGCAGCCGGATGGATTCCTTCTTCGCCCGGATCGTAACTTCAACCCTTACTTGTATGCCGTGCCGCACGAGCTCAATACGAGATTCCATCCGGACGCCTACTACGAGCACCGAATTCAGATCCAGACCGCAGGTGGGCATGGACATCAAGTTTGCTTCGACGAGCAAGGTGCCGTGATCTTGTTTGGCGTCAGCGGAGGTTCGGCAGATCGAGCTGCGGCCTTCCCTGCAAGACCAACCGCGACACCACATGTCAATCAAGACGTGACACCGTTCCTTTGGGCGCTCCAGCTTGACGGGAACCCTGCAGAACAGGATTTCACCACCCTGACCGCTCCAATCCTTCATGAAGGGGTTTACATCGAACGATACCTTGAGTGCCGACCGGCTGTGCCTACGGCTACCACAAATTTCTTCGCTCCCGGACACACGCCATGAATTCTCGGACAATAAGCATCGCAGTAGTTTTCACGCTGTTGGTCGGTGGATTGGGCGTTTTCTTGGCGGGGGGACTCTTGAGTGAAAGCGGCAGCCCTTCTCCGGGGAAAGAGAAGTTCCAGAGCGAGGTTCACAGCGAAGAACACGACAAACTTTCACGTGTCACGAGAGCTGCGGAGGCCGAGATCCCCTGGGTTCCGGAGAAGGTCGAGCCAGTTCTAAGGGCGGGTGGACTGGAACTCCCGATTCTGTTTCCGGAGGCAACCAAACGTGAGGTGGCGGAAGCAATCTCGTACGATTTGAATCTCGTGTATGGGCACCTGCACGCGTCGGAGATCATCGATCTTTATCCGCCTCAAACAGTCGTTGTGGGTGGAAAGGAGACGGAAGTCCACCAGATGATCAAGCTAACCGGCCAAGGCCGCTATTTCCCTAAGGAGCATTTGGGAAAGTTCGGGTTTCTTGACCGGGAGAGTCTTCTGATTACGGATGAGCTGGCCAGCGTGTACACCCGTGCGTGTGCGCGGGCTGCGCGCTTTCGGCAGGAGTACGAAGATCTTATGCGCACGCTCTCGCAGCTAAACAGGCTGGAAGAGTTCCCTCAGGTTAATGCGGCTTCGTGGTTTTACGTGGATCCGCAGTACAAGGCCTCGGGAATCGAGATTCCCAACTTCTCAAGCCAACAGTTTATCGAGGCTTACAAGCAGTATGAATATAAGCAGCCAAGTCTCTTGGAAGTCCTGGCGGTGGAGGGATCGGGAGAGCTGATTGAACCATCGCTCATTGCCAAGATTCTAGTCATTGACGAGAAGGGTAAGCTCAACACAGGGATGATGCCTCTGGTTTTTCAAGAGGGCCGTTGGAGGTTCTTTGTCACCCGGCCACCAACCTAGGATGCTTGCTTGCGTGATCATTAGCTCGTTGGCAGCGATTGCCCTGCTGGCCCTTGGAGGGGAGGGCAAAAGGCACCGGTTGTTGGCTGCTCTTGCTTTGGCCGGATGTTCGATTCTTATGGCGGCGACAATTTATGAGTGGGATTTCCTTGAAAGTCTTGGCATCCTCGCTCTCAGCGCTTGGTGTCTTGGGGTTTTTGTGGTCATGGTCTGCTTTGGAGCGGAAGTTTGTCGGAAGGCGTCGAACGGACGAACCCCGGCCCTCATAATGCTCGGCGCTGCCTTGGCGGCCAATCTGCTGTTCGGATGGTTTTTTGGGCGATTGGTCGGTCTCGGTGTAGTTTGAAAGGTGCTCCTTAAGCTTCCTCGTTTTGTGGAATGGTTCGGCCATAACGATCAATGAGGAAATGCTTCGCAACTCGACCGAGAACCTGCTGGTCGTGCCTCTGGACGGAGAGCAGATCAAGGAAGCGATCGCGGAAGGGGACTTCTGGTCGCTTCTCAAGTGTGCTCACCGCAGGGCTTTGGCGGTTTAGGACTAGAACACGCAAGAATTCTAGGACAGGATTCATGGCTGCCACGACGGCTGATCACGATCTTTCAGAGCGCCATCTGAAGTCTAGGGACGGATCGCGGGATTGATGGGACTGAGCATCACTCATCAATCTGTTAGGGTCTTTAGAAATCATTAGTTCAAGACCATGAGTAAGTTGTGGGTTCTGCGGTCGAAGCTGCGAACTTGATGGCAAAAGTCTCAGGATCGTCGGCTTGACGGGACCGAGTCGAGCCGATTGCATCCAAGTCCATGAAATCCGGTGCCCGATTGGGTCTAGCGTTTCCTGTGATTCTCCTTTTCTGCAACGGCGCTCTTAGCCAAGGAGAATCATCCGACGCCCAGATCGTTAGAGAAGTGGCCGATAGCTCAGAGTCGGTAGCGATTGAGCCCAAGCCCAGACTGATTTTTTCAGAAGACGACGTTGTTCGGACTCGGGAAGTGCCGTTGGGCGAGCGAATGGTCCGATTCGAGAAGCTACGTCCATTGAGCCTGCCACCGATTCCCGAACCGGCCCGGGCGGAGCTCAGTCCCGATCAAGCAGCGGCATTCCAAGAAGCAGCTCGGAAGGCGATGAAGGGTCGGCGGTTCATGTTTGTG
>CAZVMS010000326.1:0-9903 GCA_964628795.1 uncultured Haloferula sp.
AGCCAGATCAGCGCTCCGGAAGAGCCTCGAAGCAATCTTGGATTAAAAAACGCTCCTCCGGAAAGCTCCCCCGCCCGAAAGCTCGGAATCCGAGAAGCTTCAAATCCCGCCTCGCACCAAAGTCCGACAGACTGCTAGGAATCGTCGAATCGATCGAAGCGGGGTGATCTGATCATGTGAGTAAGGAACAATGACCCGAACGTCGGACAAAGGGCTGCATGCTGTAAGCTTCACTGGATTTAGATGGTTGCATGGGACGATTCCGCCGCCAAGCTTCTCCAATGATGTCCGACATACTCAGACGCCGCCAGTTCCTGAAACTCTCTACCGGTGCCGCCTTTTCGGGGGCGTTTCTAACATCAAGGACTCGTGCGGGTGAAGCCATCGGGGCGCTTTATCAGCGAATCGTGCCTGCCCACAAGAACCTCGATGCCTCATGGGCACTCTCGCTCGCGAAACGCGGCGCGGCACTTGATGCCGGGATTCAAACCAACCAGAAGTCCGAGCTGGTGAACATCGGCATGACCGTTGGCGGCATCGGTTGCGGGACGGTTTACCTATCGGGAGACGGTCGGCTTTATGTATGGGATATCTTCCATCAAGAGCATGAAGGAGTGGTGGCATCCAGCGTGCAGGTTCCGGAGGGCCTGCAGAACATCGACAATGGCGGCAAGACGATCAGGGAGCGGGATGGAGCGAACTACGTCAGTCCGCCGACTGCGGAGAACCAGCCTAATCCGTTCAAGCAAGGTTTCATGCTGGTGATCGATGGCGACTCGCAGCCCCGCCCGCTCGATCGCTCCGCGTGGGAGAAGGTCAATTTCACCGGCCGTTGGCCCTTGGGAGTCGTCGATTATTCGGATCCGGCTGTGGTGTTAGACGTGAAACTTGAATCGTGGACACCCTTCATTCCGCTCGCGACAGATGACTCATCACTCCCGGTGACGGTCATGGAATACACGCTTGAGAACCCAAGCGACAAGCCGGTGAAAGGCCGCTTGACTGGAGTCTGGGAGAATCCCGTGCTGGTCCACACACGCCGGAAGCGCGATGCCGCGCTCACTTCGCGAGTCCTCGTCGAAAGCAGTCGCAGCATCCTTTTGCACGAGGCGGCGAAAGACGAAGCGCTCTCAAGCCTCGGCGACTTCGGAACTGCCGCCCTCACCCTGTTAGAAAATGCTGAAAACCCAGGGGCGAACGATCGTCTCACAGCCCGATTTGAGATCCCGCCCGGCGGGAAGACCACGATCCGTTTCCTGCTGACATGGCGTTTCGCCAACATGCCCCGGCTGAAAGGACCTGGGAAGCAGCAACCGCACTACACCACGCGCTTCCCGGATGCCGCTGCGGTTGCCCGTCATGTCGCGGATCGCTTCACGGAGTTACGTTCCGCCACGATGAAGTGGGTCCAAACATGGAATGACTCCACCCTTCCGCAGTGGCTTCTAGATCGCTCCATCCTCACCACTAACACCCTTCAAACCACCACTTGCCATGTCTTTGCCGACCGGCGATTCTGGGCTTGGGAAGGGATCGGATGCTGCCCGGGCACCTGTGCCCATGTCTGGCACTACGCCCAGGGAGTCGCCCGCCTGTTTCCAGAGCTCGAGCGCAACCTGCGCGAAGTCACGGACTACGGCATCGCGATCAACCCGGATGGCAGTGTCCGGTTTCGTGCCGAAGCGGCGGGAACCGTAGCCATCGACGCTCAAACGGGAATCATCCTGCGCACCTGGCGTGAACACCTCGTTTCTCCTGACCAGCAATTCCTGACGCGCGTCTGGCCCGCCGCCAAGCGAGCCCTGGAATGGCTCGTCCGCTTCGATGAAAACGGTCGCGGCGGCCTCGACGGCCTGCTGGACGGCATGCAGCACAACACGCTTGATGCCGAATGGTATGGCAAGGTCCACTGCCTGTGCTCGCTCTATCTCGCCGCTTTGCGGGCCGGGAGTGAGATGGCCGTGCAGATGAATGACTCCTCATTCGCCGCGACCTGCAACAAGGTCCACGCGATGGGTGCCGAAAAGATCGCCACTTTGTTCAATGGTGAGTTTTACATTCAAGAAGAGGACCCCGCGCATTCGACTGCCATTGGGGTGGGTCAGGGCTGCTACATCGATCAGGTCATCGGCCAATGGTGGGCCACCCAGATCGGGCTCGGTCGGATTTACGATGCGGACCATATCCGCAAGGCCCTAAACAGCCTCTGGAAATATAACTTCGTTCCTGAAATCGGAAGTTTCCGGGAGTCATTCACAAAAGGGCGATTCTACGCACTGTTTGGAGATGCCGGTTTGATCATGTGCTCATGGCCGAAGGGGGGATTACGGGACGATTTCAAAAAACACTGGCAATACGGCTACTTCAACGAGTGCATGACCGGATTCGAATGGCAGGTCGCTGCTCACATGGTGCAGGAGGGGGAAGCGATCCATGCGACAGACCTCGAGGAAACCGCAGCCCTCCTGGATCATCCGGACAACGGGAAATCGCTCACCGCCCGCGGGCTGGCTGTCGGGCGGGCGATTCACGACCGCTATGCTCCCGCGAAACGGAATCCCTATAACGAGATCGAATGCTCCGACCACTACGCGCGCGCCAACGCGAGCTACTCGCTATTTCTCGCTGCCTGTGGTTTTTCCTACAACGGACCGGCGGGGATTCTCGGGTTTTCTCCGAAAATGGTGCCCGAGGATTTCAGAGCCCCTTTCACGGTTGCTGAAGGTTGGGGAACATTTCGTCAAAAGGGGTCACCCGGAAAATCATGGACCGCGAGCATTCGTATTACTCATGGACGTCTGGTCTTGAACGAAATCCAGCTCCCCTGGCTGACAGACGGAGCTATCGCTCGGATGGGTGATATCCTTCTCGAGGCAACCGTCAAAAATGGAGTGGCGAGGTTCTCCGAGGCTCTCACTCTGATCGCTGACGGACCGGAGTTGATGCTTTCTACCTCATGATATCGTGAATGATCAGGTCCGAGATGCCGAATCCCGATAAGCTTGGGAACTTGAATTCCCGAGATGGAAAAGTTTGTCGACTACCGGAACGACTTCTCCGACGAGCACGCTTTTCTTGAAGCTCACTGCGGTTCCTATCCGAGGGCGGCCTTGCTCTCACTGCTTGGCAGCCTGGTATTGCTTCGGTGGCGTCGGGTCGCTTGAGTGGGTGCGTGAGCAAGGCATTAATTGAAGCAGCACGGGTGCAGGCGGATCGTCTGCGCCCGCTTTCGTTTTCCAAGGCGGCCTACGTTTATTTGCCGACCGATTATGCGCGGGTGCCGCATGAGACTTATTTGAAGCGATTCGGTAAGGGAAAGAAGCGGGTGATGATGCTGGGGATGAATCCGGGGCCGTATGGGATGGCCCAAACGGGGGTGCCGTTTGGGGAGGTCGAAGCGGTGAGGGGCTGGATGGGGATCACGGGGAAGGTGGCGAAGCCGGAGCCGGAGTATCCGAAGCGGCCGGTGGATGGATTTGATTGTGTGCGCTCGGAAGTGAGCGGACGGAGGCTGTGGGGATTGTTTTCCGAAAAATATCCGAATGCAGACGACTTTTTCGCCGAGCACTTCGTGGCGAACTACTGTCCGCTGGTGTGGATGAGCGAGACGGGCGCGAACATCACGCCGGACAAGCTGCCGAAAGAGCAGATGGAGCCGGTGGAGGCGGCGTGTCAGGAGCACCTCGGAAAAGTCATCGCAGCGCTGAAGCCAGAGTTCCTGATCGGGGTGGGGGCATATGCGGAGGGGAAGCTGAAGGAGGCGGCGGAACGGATGGGTTATGAGGCGAAGCTAGGGAAGATCCTGCATCCCTCGCCGGCTTCACCTGCGGCGAATCGTGGCTGGGCGGCGGCGGCGGAGAAGCAGTTAAGGGCGATCGGGGTTTGGTAACATGGGGGGGAATTGAAACGCCAAGGCGCCAAGTTCGCCAAGGTTTGAGGGTCTTTGGATCGTGAAAATTGAAAGAATCAACTTGGTTTATACTGAATAAAAAAAGAGATGTATATTTTTAGATTGTTAAATAAAAACAAGGCTTTCATTTTACATGAAAAATGAGTGAGTTTGAGCGTCTGGAACTGCAGCGTGAATTGGAGGCTTCGGTGGCCGATTTTAAGGTGACGGCCTTGCTGGGAGCACCTCGGATTGGGAAGACGAGTCTGGCCAAATCGCTGAAATGGCCAGAGGAGAACTTCTTTGATCTGGAGAATCCGATGGATCAGGCACGGCTGGAGCATCCATCCGCGGTGTTGGGTGAGCTTAGAGGCTTGGTGGTGATCGACGGCTTTGAGCGCCAACCGGATCTCTTTCCTGTTTCGCTGGAGTTGGCGAAGCGCTGGGGTGGGCCATCACGATTTCTGGTGGTGGGGCGTGCGTCGGCAGCTGTAAGGAAAGCGATGGAGGTGGACCCGGACTCGGGGGTGAATGTCATCGAGGTGGGTGGGCTGAATGTTCAGGAGGCAGGTGCCGAGAACCGGGATCGGTTGTGGTGGCGAGGTGGGCTTCCGGAGTCTTTCGCGGCGGCGACAGATGAGGAAAGCATGCGCTTGCGGGATGCCTACTTGCAGATCTTTCTAAGGAGGGATCTGCCGAGCTTGGGGATCAATCTTCCGGCGGAACGCTTATGGCGTTTCCTGGTGATGGTGGCGCAGCATCACGGTCAGCCATGGAACAGCTCAGCGAGGGCCGCTGAGCTGGGGGTTTCGCATCCGACGGCGCGATCCTATCTGAATTTTCTAACTGAGTGCTCGATGCTGCGTCAGTTGCGACCTTTCGCCACGGGTGGCGGGAAACGCTTGGTCAAGGCACCGAAGGTCTATGTGAGGGACTCCGGCCTGCTGCATGGATTGTTGGAGTTCGCCAGCATCGAGGCTTTGGAGTCGAGTCCGTTACGCGGGGTTTCTTGGGAAGGATTTGCGCTCGAGCAATTGGCTTCGCTGCTGAGACTGAAAGCAGATGAGGTGTTTTTCTGGGGAACTCACGGTGGGGCGGAGATCGATCTGGTGGTGGAGCGGAGAGGGCAGCGGTTTGGTTTTGATTTCAGGGCCACAGAGAAGCCGAGCGTGACGCATTCGATGACGATTGCGAAGGCGGACCTTGGGCTTGATCGGGTGATCGTGGTTTACCCCGGAGAGGAGTCATTTCTGCTGAAGGCTGGGATGGAGGCGTTGGGGTTTGCGGCGCTGGGCAGCTTCGAGTTGCCTTGAAGAACTGGGCGATTGACGGTGGATTGTCAGTGGATGACAGATCGATGGATGGACGGGCGTTTACAGGCGTGCCCTTGAGTCCCGGTCAAAAATCATGAATCTCATTCGTCCCTTTTTTAAAGCCCCGGCCATCATGCTGGCTTTCCTCGCTGGCATGACTGCGGCCTATGCCCAGCTTCCTCTGAAAAAATCTGATACGATCTGCATCATTGGCAATGGGTTGGCGGACCGGATGCAGCACGATGCTTGGGTGGAGACTCTGCTTCAAAGCGAGTTGCCCGATCACCAGCTGAGCTTCCGCAACCTGTCTCACTCTGGTGATACCGTCGCGAATCGTCCGCGCAGCAAGGACTTCATGCCCGAGGAGCAGTATTTGGCCCATTGCAAGGCGGACGTCTTGTTCGTGTTTTATGGATACAACGAGTCCTTCGCAGGTGAAAAGGGACTGCCAGGCTTCAAAAAGGATCTCGGCGCGTTGGTCGATAAGTATCGTGGTATGAAGTTCAACGGTGAGTCCGCACCTCGGTTCGTGCTCTTTTCGCCGATCGCCCATGAAGATTTGGAAGATCCGAACCTTCCCGACGGATCGGCGAACAACCGAAACCTCGCACTTTACACGGCAGCCATGGCCGAAGTCGCGGAGGAGAAGAAAGTGGCCTTCGTCGATCTCTTTGCCCCGACCCAGAAGCTCTATGCCGAAGTGCCTTCCCATCTCACGCTCAATGGCGTGCATCTTCTTCCCGAGGGAAACAAGCAGCTCGCGTGGATCATCTCCGAGGCGCTAACTGGGAAGCCCTCGACGACAAACGAATCGCTTGAGCCGATTCGCAAGGCGGTGCTCGATAAGAATTGGCATTGGCACAATCGCTACCGGGCGGCGGATGGAAATGACATCTGGGGCGGTCGTTCGAAGCTTGCCTTTGTGGACGGTCAGACGAACGCCGAGGTCTTGCAGCATGAGCTGAAGATGCTTGACATCATGACTGCCAATCGTGATCCGGCGATTTGGGCAGCTGCGAATGGTGCCAGCTATAAGGTCGATGATTCCAATGTGCCAGAGCCTGTCCCGGTGGTCTCGAACGTTGGCGGCGGCAGTAGGAGTTCGAGTGCGGCAAAGGAAGGTTCGGACCGCTATCTTGGAGGTGAGGAAGCCATCAAGGAAATGACGATTCCCGAAGGCTACGAGGTGAACCTTTTCGCCGATGAGGACCGCATTCCCGGCCTGATCAATCCGGTGCAGATGCAGGTCGATACGAAGGGTCGCTTGTGGGCGGCATGCTGGAGCACTTATCCGAAATGGGAGCCGCTCAAGGAAATGACCGACTGCCTGATGATCCTTCCCGATGACGATGGCGACGGCAAAGCGGATCGGGCGATTGAGTTTGCCAAGGTCCACAATCCGATGGGCTTCGAGTTCTGGAATGGTGGTGTGATTGTGACTTCGCAACCCGACATTCTTTTCCTCAAGGACACCGATGGCGATGATGTCGCGGATGTCCGTATCGTGCTTGTTCAGGGGATTGGTTCGGCCGACACGCACCACTCCGCCAACAACCTGATCTACGGTCCGGACGGAGCGATCTACTGGCAAAGCGGAGTGTTCCTGCATAACGCTTTTGAGAATCCCTGGGGGCCGGCGTTGACGACTGGATCTTCGGCGATGTATCGATTCGATCCGCGCCGTTATACGATCTCGCTGCATGCGGGAAATAGCCCGAACCCGCACGGGATCAGCTTTGATCGCTGGGGATATCACTTTGCCAATGATGGAACCGGCGGTCGCTCCTATCAGGTGCGGCCGAGTGGGAATGGCTTCAAAATGTTCCCGCTGGTGAACAAGGAAGTCCGGCCGGTGACGTCCAATGCCATCGTTTCGAGTAGCAATTTCCCCGAGGAAATCCAGCAGGACTTTCTCGTGATGAATGTCATCGGCTATCTCGGCATCAAGCGTTACGAGCTCCATCGCGACGGCTTCAAGGAGGGGAAAAACGAATTCAAGCAGGGTGAAATCTGGGGGACTCCTACCGCTGATTTTTTCAAAAGCACGGATAAGAATTTCCGTCCCACGGATGCGGTCTTTGGTGCCGATGGAGCGCTCTACATTTCGGATTGGCACAACGTTATCATCGGCCACATGCAGCACAACATCCGCGATCCGAAACGTGACAAGCAGCATGGGCGTATTTATCGCATGGTTTACAAGGGCCGGTCCTTGCAGGAAAAGGTAGCGGTCGATGGCCAAGCGATCCCGGCTCTGCTCAAGAATCTGGAGAGTCCGATTGATGATGTGCGTCAGCGCACTCGTGTCGAACTCAGTGAGCGCGACACCACCGAAGTCATCACTGCGGTCGCGGAGTGGATCAAGGGCTTCGACCCGCAGAAGGAAGAGAATGCCCATCATCTGCTCGAAGCGCTTTGGGTTTGCCAGCAGCACAATGTCAGGAATGAAGAACTTCTCCGGGTGGTGCTTGAGTCTCCCAATCCTCATGCTCGCATCGCCGCCGCGACGGTGAAGCATCTTTGGGGACCAGCCGATCCTGCGAAAGGGAAAGCCCCACAGAAGGAAGAGGAAGAGAAGATGCCGCCGGTGAGAGTGCCCGAGTATCTCAATGAAAAGGACGGCAAAGCGTTTGTTCTGGGGGCGGAAGTCTTCAACCGCGATGCCCACTGTGTGACCTGCCATCAACCGAACGGCGAGGGGCTTGCTCCAGCCTATCCACCGCTTGCGGGAAGCGAGTGGCTCAAGGGCAGCGACGAGCGTTTGATCAAGCTTACTCTCCATGGCCTCTGGGGACCGATCACGGTGAAGGGTAAGCATTATGGCCCGGAAGGTGGGGTGCCCCCGATGACCCGATTTGCCGAGCTGCTCAACGACGAGGAAGTGGCTGCTGTTCTCACCTATGTCCGCAATTCGTGGGGAAACAAAGGTCCTGCGATTCAGCCTGATGCCGTCAAGAAAGTTCGCGCGGCCAATAGCAAACGCATGACCTTTTGGAGCCCGGAAGAACTGCTCAAAGATCACCCGATGGAGACGGGAAAATAAAACTCCAAAAATACCAGAATCGAATGAAATCCATCACCACCACTCTCGCCCTGATGCTTGGTCTAACAAGTTTGCATGCCGCTCCTAGTACTTCGATCACCTACGAAGGCGCGGATGGTATCGGTCGCGGAAAGCATATCGTCTTTCTTGCCAGCGATCATGAATACCGCACCGAGGAAACCAGTCCTGCGCTCGCCCGCATTCTGGCGAAGCATCATGGGTTCAAGTGCACCGTGGTGTTTGGAGTCGATGACAAGGGTTACATCGAGGCTGGGTCCTCCAAGATCTCCGGCTTGGCGGCGCTGGAAGATGCCGACCTTTTCGTGATCTTTGCGCGTTTCCTCAATCCCCCTGCGGAGGAGATGGCTCACGTCGAAGCTTATCTCGAACGCGGCGGCCCGGTTGTCGGTCTTCGGACCTCCTCGCACGCCTTCAAGATTCCGGCTGGCTCTCCTTATGCCAAGTATGACTTCCAATCCAAAGTCCCCGGCTATGAACTCGGATTCGGTCATCAGATTTTGGGGAACACTTGGGTCGGCCACTACGGCAAGAACCACGTCCAAGGAACCCGAACTCAAATCATCAGGGAGCAGAAGGACCATGTCATCCTCACCGGTGTCGGTGACAACGCGTTCTGTTACGCGGGTGCCTATGTTGGGAAACCCGGTCCTGACTTCACGGTCCTAACAGAGTCTCAGTCGCTGGACTCGATGGAAAAGGATGGCGCTCCTGATACCACCAAGCCGCCCATGCCTTCCAGTTGGACACGCCACTATGCGAGCAAGGACGGCAAAAAGCATCGGGTCTTCCACTCTACCCAGGGCGCCTCTCAGGATATTCTCGATGAAAGTTACCGCCGCCTGATCGTCAATGGCGTGCTGTGGGCGGCAGGCCTTGAAACGTCGATCAAGCCTGACTTGGATATCGCCTTTGTCGGGCCTTATCAGCCGACCACCTTTTCCTTCGATGGATGCGTCCCGAATGTGAAGCCGTCTGATCTCGCGGGCTGGGAATCACCGATCATGCCCCAAGGCGAAGGACACGAGCGGGCACCATCGAAGAAGAAGTAAGCCAAGGGGGCTAGTGCTGTTGGCGGCGTGGAGCGCGCGACGCTGTCGCGCTGGGATGCTCCGGGGTATGCTGCTCCGGGGTGGACCAGTGGGGGTTGATCCTAAACACCGAAATGAGAACCACGGATGACCCTAAAGAGGAAAATAGGAAACACGGAACACACGTAAGCGGGGTAAACGCGGCCACCTTGACAGCACTCAGGCGGCGCGGTCGCGGCCGGCTGATTTCCTGCGGGCGGCGGCGATGCGCGCGGGTGTGAGCGAGGCGATGACCTCCGTGTCGGTGGCGCCGGGAAGCACGCTCAGCAACTCCTTGAGGTAGGCCTCGACCGGTAGGTCATGGAGTTTGCAGTTCTCCACCAACGTGTAGATCGCCGCTGCGTGGTGACCGGCTTCTTCACTGCCGAAAAATAGCCAGTTCTTGTGGTTATGCAAAGATTCGCATAACCACAAGAATTGGATGTTCATCGGAAGTGAAGAAACCGGCTGGCGCAGCGCCGTGATCTACACCTTCGTCGAGCAGATCCGCGTTCACGGCAAAGATCCCTTTGCCTACTTCGAGTGGGTCTTCGACAAGTTGATGCACAA
>CAZVMS010000327.1:0-23042 GCA_964628795.1 uncultured Haloferula sp.
AATTTGCTGAGTGAAATTAAGTTATTGAATTACAACATGTTGCGTCACACCTTTTCAAGGTATTTATTTTATTTTCAATGAATGATTCATACGCAGGCTGCGACGTGTTTTCGGCCGGTCAGCGGCTTTTCGAATAGGGTCGGGCTACGGTGGATGTTGGCCGTTGGCCAACGGGACGACGTTGCGACGTTGCGACGGGCGGTGTGGTGGACGGTGTGGTGGGCGGTGTGGTGGGCGGTGTGGTGGACGGTGCGACGGACGGTGCGACGGACGGTGTGGTGGACGATGTGGTGGACGATGTGGCGGACGGTGTGGCGGACGGATGGGATGGTGCTGCTGCGGTACGGTGGCGATGTTGCGGGATTTCGCCGAAGGCGATCATCACCGTAGCCCGGGGCCGGCGCGGAGCGGCGACCCCGGGTTTTGGGGCAGCCGGGATTGGCACGCTGAAGGCGTGCATCACCCGTTGCGACGCCCCGTCAGAAACCCGCAGCGGCAGCCTGCCCGGCCTGCTCGTGAGTGCGACCGTCGCGGATCTGATAGATCCGGCGGAAGGTGGGGATGATCTTTTCGTCGTGGGTGACGACGATCACGGCGGTGTCGAAGCGCCGGGCCATGTCGTTGAGGATGGTGATGACGGCCAGAGCGCGCTCGCTGTCGAGCGGGGCGGTGGGTTCGTCGGCGAGGATGACGGGCGGGCGGTTGACCAGTGCGCGGGCGATGGCGACGCGCTGCTGTTCGCCGCCGGAGAGTTGGGCGGGCATGGCGGCGGCGCGGTGGGCGACGTCGAGGGTTTCGAGCAGCTCGCGGGCGAGGCGGCGGGCTTCGGGTTTCGGCAGGCCGGCGAGGATGGGCAGCAGCGCGACGTTGTCGGTGACGTCGAGGAAGGGGATGAGGTGTGGCGCCTGGAAGACGAAACCGATGAGGTCGCGGCGCAACGCGCGGAGGTCGCGGACTTTCCAGCCGTCATCGTAGATGACTCGATCGCCAAGAGTCATGCGTCCGCTGCTGGGCTCGATGACGGCACCGAGGGCCTTGAGGAGCGTGCTTTTCCCGGAGCCGGAGGGGCCGATGAGGCCAACGACCTCGCCGGGGGCGACCTGCATGTCCACGCCCTTGAGTGCATCGACGGCGGTGGGGCCGCTGCCGTAGCGCTTGCGGAGTTTTTCGATGGTGATGCCGGGCATTGAGGTAAAAGCTGAAAAACTGAAAAGCTGAAATGGAGGATCAGCCGATGGCCTCGGCGGGATCGACGCGGAGGGCGGCGCGGATGGCGAGCAGGCTGGCGAAGGTGCAGATGATGACCACGGCGACGAAGCCGCGGGCGGTGTCGCCGGGCAGCAACAGGACGTATTTCGGGAAATGCGGGGCCCAGGCGGTGGCGACGACCTTGCCGACGGCGAAGCCGATCATGCCGAGGGCGAGGGCCTGTTGGAGAATCATGCCGGCGATGGTCCGGTTGCGGGCGCCGATGAGCTTGAGCACGGCGATTTCGCGGATCTTGGCGAGGGTCATGGTGTAGATGATGAAGGCGACGATGGCGGCGCTGACGACGGCGAGGATGATGAGGAACAGCCCGATCTGGCGGGCTGAGGTGGCGATGAGTTTGCCGATGAGGATGCGCTCCATCTGCGGGCGGGTATAAACCTGGACGCGCTTCCAGCGCCGGATGGCGGCGGCGGTTTCGTCGACATCGGCCCCGGGAGCGAGGCGGACCAGGATCGCATTGACCTGGTGCGAGGTCGTCTGGGAGGCGATCACGGCCTCGGCCACGCCGGGGACGCGGTGCGGTACGAAGGCGGGGTTTTGCCGGGTGGCGTCGCGCTGGCGCAGGATGGCGTCGTTGTCCTTGAGGAACTGCGCTTCCTGCGCGTCCTGCAACGGGATGAAGATCATCGGATCGCCACTGGAGGAAACCATCCGCCGGGTGAGGCCGACGACGGTGAAGCGGTGGCGGCGGATGCGGATGGTGTCGCCGAGAAGCAGCCCGCTGGCGGCATCGGCCACGGCCTCGTAGTGGCTGCGGGTAATGGGGCGGCCGGCGACCAGACGGGGCGGATGTCCTGGCGCGCCCGGACTGCCGGGGACGATACCGACGACCATCGCGCGGACGTCGGTTTCGCCGTGGCGGACCTGCATGGTCAGATAGGTGACGTTGGCGGCGCGCTCGACGCCGCGGAAGCCGACGATTTCGCGATGGAGATCGTCGGGCAGGCTGGAGGGTTCGGCGTAGGGGCCGAGGGTGTCGCTTTGAACCACCCACAGGTCGGCACCGCTATTGTCGATGAGCGCGCGGGCGTCATCGACCATGCCGCGGTAGATGCCGGCCATGCTGAGGGTGACACCGATGAGCAGTCCGAGCCCGGTGCCGGTGAGCAGGAAGCGTGGCCAGGCGTGGAGGATGTCGCGGCCGGCGAGGTTCATGGTGAGTTGCGGTCGGGTTTAATTTTCAGGCGGCTGCGCGGAGTGATCGTCCGCTCGCTGTGAACGACGACCGGGATGTCGTCTCCGGCGTCTTCGAGGCCGGAGAGGATCTGGATTTCGCCTTCGGCGGAGCGGCGGCCGGTGCGCACCGGGACGAAGCGTGGCTTACCGTTCTCGGCGAGCCAGACGCCCTGGCGGTTCTGGTGGCTGAGGATGGCGGCAGCTGGAACCGCGAGGGTGGCGGGCTCGGCAGGGAGCTGGACGTGGACTTCGGCGAGTTCGCCGACGGGCGGAAGCGGTTGGGGTGTCTGGTCGAAGACGACCTTGGCGAGCATTTCCTCGGTGACCTCGTCGGCAAGCGGCTCGACGCGCAGGATGCGGCCGGGGAGGAATTCGCCGGGACGCGAGCGGAGTTCGATCCGGCAAGCCAGGCCTGCCTGCAATCCGGCGGCGTCGAGCTGGTTGAGGCGGAGATGGATCCACAGCGTGGACGGATCGATCATCTCGATGACCGCCTCGCCGGCCATCGCGGTGCTGCCGGGTTCGATGTGTCGTTCGACGATGAGTCCATCGATCGGAGTGCGGAGGGTCAGTTCGTCCTTCTGGCGATCGAGGGCTTTGAGGCTGGCGCGGGCGGCGGCGTGCTCGCGTTGGGCGAGTTCGACGGCGGCGGTGGCGGCCGCCATGGCGGCGGTAGCGGTTTGGTCGCGCTGGGCGGCGGCCTCGACGGCGTCCTCGCTGACGGCGTGGGTTTCGAGCAGGGCAAGGTAGCGGCGGTATTGGCTTTCGGTGTAGGTCCGGCCGGCCCGGGCGTCGTCGAGGCGGGCATCGGCCATGGAGATGGCGGATTCGAGGGCCGACACCCCGGCGGCCTGCGCGATGAGACGTTCGTCGAGATCGATCGGGTCCATTTTGCCGAGGATTTGCCCGGCTTTCACGGTGTCGCCGACATCGACGCCGAGCTCGGCGAGGCGGCCAGTGCGGGTCGGGCCGATGCGGTAGCGCCAGCGGGCTTCCACGGTGCCGATTCCGAAAAGTCCGGGGGTGATGGCCTTTCGCTCGATGGCGGCAATGCGGACGGGGACCGGAGCAAAGGGCCCGGTGCGCAGAGCTGCGTAGAGGAAGAGCCCGGCCAGCGGAACCAGGATGGCGAGGACGACGAGAAACCGTCGGCGCATGAGAGGAAGCGTCATGATTTGGTAAGTAGGCGATCGAAGATCAGTGAGCGAATCTCCGGCGCGGCGGTTTTGAGCGTGCCAGGATCGCCAGCCAGCAGGGATTGCATCACCAGGCCCTGGATGCTCCCGATGAACAGGGTGGCTGTGGCCTGGGGATCGAGCTTGGGGGGGATTTCGCCGACGGTCTGCCCGCGCCGAATCCATGCGGCGAGACGCTGGGCGTGGATTCCGAGGAAACGGTGGACCACCCGCTTGGCGGGGCTGTCGTCGGCGCGTTGCAGTTCAGCGAAAATCAAACGTGGCACGCCGGGGTGCGTGCGTATGAACTGGAGGTGGGCGTCGAACATTCCCCTCAGCACCTCGAGCGCGGACGCTTCCTGGGTTTCGCAGCGGTCAAAGCGCTCGCTGAGGCGCGCCGTCACCCAGTCCATCGTCGCCTCCCAGAGCGCGTCCTTCCCTGGGAAATGCCGGAACAAGGCACCGCTGCTCAAGCCCATCGCTTCGGAAATCCGTGCGGTGGTGATCCGGTCCGGCGACCCGGCGGCAGCCAGATCGAGCACCACGCCGATAGCTTCCTCGCGGCGGCGCCCACCCGGGCTGCGGGTCGTGGATGATGCCATGGGCGCAAGTAAGCACTCGCTTACTTATGTTGCAAGAGAAAAGTGGGATAAGGGGATTCCGCGTGGAGGTTGACGGGCCCGAGGGATTTGGTGGCGATGAGGCCGTAGGTGTTGTTGCTGATGTAGCCTGCATTTGCGGAGGTCTTGTCGAAGTCCATGAAGTAGGCGTAGCCGGTAATCGTGGTGTCGCCGAATCCCTCGTATCGCGCGTTGAGGAGATGAATGTCCCCAGCGAAGGAGCGAAGGGCGGCGGTGGCGTCGGAGCCGAAGATGCGGTTGGCACGGTTCGCGTAGGCGTAGAAAAGACTCACCTTCAACGAGAGCGCTGAAGCCGTAGATGTCACGTGTGACGAGGCCGATGCGTTCTCGGATGGTAAGTGCGTTGGCTGACTGGAGTGCTGGTGAATCGAGATCGCCGTATTCGTAGCGGAGGCGGATATCCAGGGTGGGGGTGACCCAAGGCTCGGCAGGGGTATCAATGCCAGTTGATGGAGTGGCGGTGCCGGCTTGGGCAGCGATTCCGAGGAGCCATAAGAGGAATGGGGGTTTCATGGTTGCACGGGAGGTTTACGGAGTGCGGTGATGAGATCCGTGGGATCGGTGCCGAGTCCTTCCTGGCGGTGGGCGATTTCACCGCTGGGGGAGAGCAGAGCGATGATGTTCGAGTGGGCAAAGTCGGTTTCGTTGACCTTGCGGTAGCGGATGCCGAGGGCGACGGAGAGTTCGAGGATGGCGTCCTCGTCGCCGCGCAGGCCGAACCAGCGCTTCGGGTCGACCTTGTATGGGTCAAAGAAGGCCTTGATTTGCTCGGGGGTATCTCGGGCGGGGTCGATGGAGACGAAGACGATGGCGAGGTTCTCCCGTTCCTCGGCGCTGAGTTTCTTCTCGATGGCGACGAGGTCCGAAGCGAGGCGCGGGCAGGCGAATTTGCAGGTCGCGTAGCCCATGGTGATGAGGACCGGGCGGCCCTTGAGGTCGGCGAGGGTCATCGGCTTGCCGAGCTGGTTGGTCCAGGTGGCGTCGAGTTGATAGACGGACTCGGCAGTGGCGGCGGTGGCGTCTTCCTTGTGTTCGCAGCAGGAGGAGGCGTGGGCCGAGGGGAGGCCGAGCGTGAGCGTCAGGGAGAGAGTGAGGATGGCGGTGGTTTTCATGGTGTGTGAGAGGTTGGGGTTTTGAGGTCGCGGGCACCGCGAAAGCCGAGGTTGGTGAGGGTGAAGTTGCCTTCGAGGCTGGAGCGGAAGGCATAGCGCATGAAGGCGGCGTAGTTGGCGGCGTCGGTGGCACCGAGCGCGCCGCCGGCGCAGAAGAGAGAGCGGTCGAGCGAGGTGTCGTTACGGGCGGCGCCGGTGACCATCTGGTTGTTGAAATCGCGGACCCATTCCCAGATGAGTCCGTGCATGCCGGTAATGCCGCGGAAGTCGGTCTCGGCGGTGCTGACGGCGGGCAGGACGGGCGGGTTGGGCTTGCCGTACCAGGCGAGGATGCGGGCAAGGAAGGCGGGGTCGCTGGCGGCATCGGCGCGGCTGGCATCGGCGCGTGCGGCGAATTCCCATTCGTCTTCGGTGGGGAGTCGTTTGTTGTGGGCCTTGAGGTAGGCTCGCGCGGCGAACCATGAGACGTTGACCACCGGCGCGGCGGCCGGAGCTTTAGGGCCAAGTTCGAGGTCGCCGGACCAGTGCGAGAGGTAGTTTTCCGCGGCAAAGAGGCGGCTGACCTTCGAGCGTTGCCATTTCGGATGCTCGCGGACGAAGTTGAGGAACTCGGCGTTGGTAACCGGATGACGGTCGAGCAGAAATGGGGCGACGGTGCCGGGTTGGTCGCGGTCACCGAACATCGGGAGGTAGTCGCCGCCCTCGACCCAAGCCATTTCCGGCGGAATGGCCGGGAGTTCGCAGCCTGCTTCTTCCCCCCGAAGGAAGCAGGTGGCGAGAGCGAGGATGAGGGCGACGTTTTTCATCGTGGGATGAAAGTTTGGGTGGGCCGACTATTTCTTCGCGGCGCGGACCTTGGCGACCTGCTCGGGCGTAACCTCGGTGCCCTCGTTGTCCCACTCCGAGTAAACGTAGGTCAGGACATTCGCGACGGCTTCGTCGCTGAGGCCGAGGGTCGGCATGATGGAATTGAACTCCTGGCCGTTGACCTTGATCTTGCCTTGCAGTCCGTTGATGACCACGCCAATGGCGCGGTCGACGTTCTCGTTCAGAAAGTCCGAAGCGGCGAGTGGCGGGAAGGCCATGGGGACGCCGCTGCCATCGGGCATGTGGCAGGCGGCGCAGTTGGCACCGTAGATCGCCTTGCCGGCTGCGATGCGCTCGGGCTTGTTGGCGGCTGGTGGTGTCTCGACGGTATCGCTCGGGATGGTCTGGAGCGCACCTCCTTCGGGGAGATAGACCGTATCGCTTCGTTGACCGGAAAAGACCGTGAGATCACCCTCGCCGGTGGCGTTGAGGATGCCGAGGGCGCCTTTGTTGAAGGCGCGGAAGATCGAGTGATCGACAAGGATGAAGTCGCCGTTGGTTTCGAGCTTGAACTCGCAGATCGCTGAGCCGCCGGCGGGGATGAGGGTCGTTTGGACGTTCTCGTTGTAGCGGCTTCCCCCTTCCTGATAGACGCGGTCAAAGATCTCGCCGATGACGTGGAAGGAGGAGACGAGGTTGGGTCCACCGTTACCGACGAAGAGCCGGACGGTGTCACCCTTGGCGGCGACGAGGGCTTTTTCCCCGGTCAGGGAGCCGACAGCACCGTTGAAGACGACGTAGTCAGGGTTCTCTGCCACAGCCTTTTCCATGTCGAAGCCTTGCAGGCCAGCCTGACCATATTTTCCGGTGGTGTAGAAGTCGCCCTGGACGACGTAGAACTCCTTGTCGACCGCTGGCAGTCCGCCGATCGGTTCGACGAGGATCAGGCCGTACATGCCGTTGGCGATGTGCATGCCGACCGGGGCGGTGGCGCAGTGGTAGATCTAGAGACCGGGGTTGAGGGCCTTGAAGGTGAAGCTGGTCTGGTGGCCCGGTGCGGTGAAAGTGGCCTTCGCGCCGCCGCCCGGTCCGGTGACCGCGTGGAGGTCGATGTTGTGCGGCATCTTGCTCGACGGATGGTTTTTTAGAGTGAAATCGACCTCGTCGTTCTGGCGCACCCGGATGAATTTTCCGGGGACGCTGCCGCCGAAGGTCCAGAAGGTGTCGCTGACGCCGTCGGCCATGCGCTTGATGACTTCGGTGACTTCCAAGTCGACCTTCACGCGGGTCGGGTGGTCGCGGGTGATCGGCGGTGGAACGTTGGGGGCGTCGGTCAGGACGGCAATTTCCTCGCCCTTGAGTGGAGCGTCCGTGGCCGCTGAAGGGGGTGTCTGAACTTCGGCGGCCAGACCTGCGCTGAGAAGGAGAGAAAGGAGGCAAAGAGTGTTCTTCATGATGAGATTCGGTTTCTTGCTGATTGCGGGGTGAGTTTGAATCCGATCGCTGAATAAAAAATAAAAAAGAACAAAAATTCTTTAATAAAATGAGACCTGTTGATTGGGTGAACGGAGCGCCTGCGACGTCGTCGTTGAGCCTAAGTTAGAGCCGGAACCAACCCGGCTGCGGGTGCCGGACCGGGGGCTAACTGCCGATCGGTTTTTGCGCGCTGTTATCAGCTTTTGTGGGCGTGATGAGCGCCATCCGGCCCCGGCAAATCAAATATTTGTTTTGGACAAACCCTAACCATCAAAGATTTCCAAATGGAGAGGCCCTGGTGATTGAGGCTATTCCGGTTGCCGGACGGAACAAAATTTGGTTTCGTGAGACGTGGTGTGGTGAAACACCTGAAACACCACTCGGCCCGATTCCATTTCTCATTTTGAAAAAGAGCTCTAGAAACCCATTGCTGTCATTCTTGGCAGCTTCTGTCGTTGCGCAATTCCTGAGCGTCACCTCTTCGTTGGCCGCTCCGCCCGACCTGACGTCTGGGGAACCGATTCCGAGTAGCCTGACCACGACTTGGAATCTGGGTCCGACCGGAATGAGAGGCTGGGTGTATTACGACACCTCCAGCGGCGGCATCCACGGATCGGTTGAGAGTCGGCAGATCCAGGTGCGGAAAGTGGATGTGGGGTCGCCTGCGGACGGGTTTTTCCTGCCTGAGGATTTGATCCTGGGTGCGAGTGGCACGGCGGCCGCCCCGGTCCCGTTTGATATCGATGCGCGGAGGGGGCTTGCCGCGGCAATCGCCGACGCGGAGTCACAGACTCCGGCGGAGCTGCAACTGATCCGCTGGCGCACCGGGGTGGAGGAGGTGGTCACCATCACCCTGCGCACCATGGGGGCCTACTCCGCCACCGCGCCCTACAACTGCCCGAAGTCGGAAAAGATCCTCAAAGAGGGAATGGATTATTATTACCAAAAGCAAAGCTCTGGAAGGTATCGGATGGGGGTGCTGGGCCTTCTCGCGGCGCAGGATGACTTTTTCCCAGCTACTGACCGGGCGCTCTACTTGGAAAGGGCCCAGACCGAGGCGCGGGCCCTGAAAAAGAGCGAGTCCGACCTGAATGCTTTGCGGAACTACACGGCGTCCACCGGTTATCCGACTCCGTGGGGCCGGGCTCATGAGCTGATTCTTCTGGGAGAATATTATCTCATCACCAAAGACGCGCAGGTGTTCCCGACCATCGAGGCCCTGGCGATCAATATTGCGAAAGGAGCGAGCCACTACGGGACGGTGGCACACTCCCTGCGGTTGGGGCCGTATGACGCATCGAACAGCTACCGCCCCGTCAACACCGGATACGGTGTGGTCAATTCGATTGGCATGCCGTGTCTGCTCGGCGTGCAACTGGCGGAGCAGTGCGGGGTCAGTGATCCCGTGGTCGATCAGATGATCGATCGGGCGAAGATGTTCTACGCCTCGTATGCGGAGCGGGGGGCTATTCCTTACGGCGAGCATGAGGCGTATGATGCCAAGCACGAAAACAACGGCAAGAGTGGCTTGGCCGCGATCATTCTGGACAACGATCCGGTTTACCTCGACCAGGCCGAATTCTTCGTCAAGATGGCCCTGGCTTCTGGAGACACCGACAGGGATGTGGGGCACACTGGGGCCTATTTCAACTACCTCTGGGCCCCCTTGGGAGTGCAGAGGGGCGGGCCGTCGGCGGTGCAGGAGTATTTCAAGAAAGTCAGCTGGATGCTGGATTTGCATCGCCGCTGGGACGGGGGCTTTAACTACGATTCCTACAGTGAGAACCGGGCCCCGAATGGAAGCGAATATTACGATTTCCGCATGAGCACCGCGATGCTGCTGACCTATGCCCTGCCCTTGGAGAGTCTCCACATCACCGGGCGTGACAGCACCGGCGCGCTTGCTCTCAGCCCGGCTCAGATCAGTGACTCCGTGGACGTCGAGGATTACGATGCCACCGCACGCACCACTGCGCAATTGGTCGCTGATCTGGGACGATGGTCGCCCAAAGTCCGCCTGCTGGCATCGGCAGAACTCCGAGGACGGAGCATCAACACTGCCACCCGCGACGACCTCCGGGCCAAGGCTCTGGACGTGAACGGGGCCTCCCGCTATGGGGCGATCCAGGCCCTCGGGGAGATCGGCGACACCGGCTTCACGGGTCAGCTGGTATCCTTGCTGAACGACGATGACGGTTACGTGCGGACTCTGGCGGCCAAGGCGCTCCACAAGTTTCCCGGTTCGTCCAAGGTGCCCTACCGGAGCTCGATGATGACCACCTTGGTCAATCGTGAACTGCCGGTCCTCCCCCCCGTTGCCGACGATCCCTTGCAGTCTGACCAAGGAGCCTTGATCACCGCCATCTTCGGGGGTGGAGGTTTTGCCAACAACCGGTCCGAAATGGACACCCTGATTGGCGAGGTCGGGAGTCAGTTGTTTTTCGACGCCCTAAAGGTGGCCTCCCGGCATCCTGCCGGAAGTGCGCGGGGGAGAGTCAGCAATCTCTACAACGCACTCACCCCGGCCGAGGTGAACCTGATGGCACCGGAGTTGGTGGAGATGCTTGCCCTGGAGTCGCCAGCGGACCGGATGTTCAGCCTGGGTGTGCGTGCCGAGGCGATGAGGGCCATGCAGAGAAGCCTGCTTGCGGAAGCGGTTCCTGCGGCCATGCAGGCGATAGACCATTCCAATGGCTGGGGCGGCTTGCATGAAAACCTGTTGAACGTCCTGATCGGCTACGGCGGTTCCTCGACGCTGGTGACGCCTGATCCGGACGTGATCGCCTTTGCCCAGCGTTACCTGACAGGCGGCACGGTGGAGGAGGCGCAGGCCCTGCTCGACGCCATCGCTGCCGACACCAACCCGCGGCCGCCGTCGGCTTTCAAGAGCATCACTTCGGCCACCGCCGATGATCCCATCCTCACCTTGCCGGTCGATTCCACGGTCCTGCGGGTCAGCGGCCATGACTACCTGCAAGGCGACAGCATTTTCACATGGAACAAGATCGCTGGTCCGGGCGCGGTGACCATCAGCCCCAATGGCACCGCCGACACGGCCTCGACCGTTCAGTTTGATGGCACCGCAGGCACCTACCAATTCGAGGTCAAGATGTCGGACTCGATCGGATTCACCGAGGTGGATGAGACCCTCACGGTCTTTGTGGTTGCGGAAGGCGCGCTTGATGTTGACCCGCCCCTGCCGAATCTTGCCTCGTTTGATGTGCCGCCCACCGCCGACAGCGAAACCACCGTCAGCATGACGGCCACCGTCGGCAGTGATGCCTCCGGCCCGGTGGAATACCTCTTCTCGGAAATCACTGGCAACCCGGGTGGCACCAGCAGCGGTTGGCAGACCAGCCCGTCGTACACTGACAGTGGACTGCGCCCGCTGACTGAATACGCCTACATCGTCACCATGCGGGACAGCGTGGGCAATACCGGCACCACATCGAGCCCGGCTGGTGTCACCACCCCGGGAACTCCACCGCCCTCGGACATCATCAGTGTCAACTTTTACGGCTACGGTAGCTTGAGCACGGAGAACCGCGATACCGTGACGCTCGAAGCAAACGAAACGGCCGGCTTTGGCGGATGGCGGACCGGCGGCTGGGAGAACTATGTGGTGCCCTGGGGGCTCTCGTCCCCTCGTCCCCCGGTCTCCATCTCAAGCGGGCAGGGATCGACGGCGAGCCTGATTCTGAACGATGTGCGGAATGGCGGTCCTTTCAACAGCCCGAACCCTCATGTGCTTCTGGCTGGTGATGGCAATGGCGATCTGATGGACGGCCATTGCAACGGCACCGAAGATCCCTACGACGACTCCGCCAAGTTCGACATGGTGGTGTCGAGTGTTCCCTTCAGCACCTATGATGTGATTGTCTACGTGGGCGCCAACAAAGCTCAATTCGGCAACGGGACCGGCAAGTTCGTCTTCAATGGCGGGGCCGAGCAGGATTTCAAGCTGACCTCGGGAGAGTTCATGTCCTTTGCCGAAATCACCAACGGGACAACGCCGGGGAACTACCTCCTGTTTGAGAATGTGAGCGGGTCTTCCTTCACTCTGCGGATGTGGGGCAACGGTTTCAACCACATCGGCCCGACCGGCTTTCAGATTGCCAGTGCCGGGACGACCTCGGATGTGGATCCACCCCTGCCGAATGCCGCGTCATTTGCCACTCCACCGCAGGCCAATGGCACCGAGTCCATCAGCATGACGGCGACGGCAGGGACGGATGCGAGTGATCCGGTCGAGTATTTGTTCAGTTGCTTGACTGCCGGCGGCCATGGCAGCGGCTGGCAAACCAGTCCGAGCTATACCGACAGCGGGCTGGAGGCGGGCACGCAGTACACCTACACGGTCACGATGCGCGACTCGAGCGGCCTACGGAACACCACGGCACCGTCTGCCGAGGCCTCCGCTACGACGGACCCGCCACCAAACAGTTTCGCCAACTACATCTCCGATCCGGCCTTTGGGCTTGATCCCGTTGAGCGAGGATTCGGAGATGATCCGGATGGCGATGGGAAACCGAACGGTGTGGAGAATTTCCTCGGGACGAACCCAAGCATCGCGGATGCCTCTGGAATGAACGCGATGACCGTTCCCACGGGCGGTAGGGATACCTTCGTGCTGGTTCATCCCCAGAACGCCAGCCCTGCGGCCGACATCAGCGCGTTCTACGAGTGGTCGACCGACTTGCAGACGTTTCTCAATCATGGTGCCTCGAACGGCACGGGCACCACGGTGAGTTTTGCCACCGAGCTCAACGCGCCGGTGGCCGGAATGACCACTGTCACCGTCACCATTAGCGGGCCGCTTCCCAGCCAGTTGTTTGTCCGCCTGGGGGCGATTCAGAACTAGGCCGCCAGACAAATCATACGGGAGACGATGGAGGGTCGACGGAGTGGTGGGATTGGGCTAGATCATGGGCGTGACTTCATGGGAAACGGCGGTGTCGACGATCAGAGGGTGCCTTGAGCAAGGTATTCGCGAATTTGTGGTCTGTGCGGGTGCCCGGAATGCGCCGCTGGTCGCGGCTTTGGTGCAGGCGGAAACGGCGGGTCACGTGACCTTGCGGCATCACTTTGAGGAAAGGAGCGCTGGGTTTTTCGCGCTGGGGCGGACGATGTCGAATGGTGAACCGTGCGCGGTGGTGACGACCAGTGGGACGGCGGTGGCGGAGCTTTTACCGGCGATGATCGAGGCTCGCTATCAGGGCAGGCCGCTGGTGGCGATCACGGCGGACCGTCCAGCGAGCTACCGGGGAAGCGGGGCTCCGCAGGCGATCAATCAGCTGGGGATTTTCGGCGAGCATGCGGGGAGTGGAAATTTTGGCGAATGGGACCGGCGGTCGCCGTGGCATCTCAATGTGGAGCTTGAGGAGGAATTCGAAATGGGCGAGTGGCAGGGGCCGGGGCAAGTCGCGTCGAGTCACCAAATCGTGTGGCCGCGTTTGGCGGTTTCGGGTTTGGCGCGTTGGTTGAAGGAGGATCTCTATCGCGGTCTGGTGCTGATGATTGGCGGGCTGGATCCGGGGGAGCGGGAGGAGGTGTTCCACTTCGCGCTGGATCTGGATGTGCCGGTGGTGGCGGAGGGGACGAGTGGTCTGCGGGAGGCGCTTGGGGCGCTGGTGCTGCCAGATCCGGATCGCACGCTGAAGGCAATGCCGCCGGGGAAGATTTTACGACTTGGGGCGGTGCCGAGTGGGCGATTTTGGCGGGATCTTGAGGGCTTGCCGAAGGTTGATGTTTGGAATGTTTGCCGCAGTGCTTACTCGGGACTGGCGAGGGAAAGCCAGACGACGACAGGTGATGTCGGGCGGGTGGTGAGGGCGCTCGGCGAGATCGAGAGTGCAGATGATGCGCTTGATTATCTGCCTGGAAGTTCGCGGCGCTATGCGGAGCTTGATGAGCTGTTAGAAGCTTACCCCGATAGTGAACCGGCGATGGTTCGGACGGTTTCGCACTATGCGGCCTTGGGGTCGGGGGTGTTTTTGGGGAACAGTCTGCCGATTCGTGAGTGGAACCTTTTTGCGCAGCGCGATCGGCCGATTCCGGAAGTGATGGCGAATCGTGGGGTGAACGGGATTGATGGCCAGGTTTCGACCTGGCTGGGTGCGAGCTCGGCGAAGGAGGATGCGTGGTGTGTGCTGGGGGATCTAACAGCGATGTATGATCTGGCGGCTCCCGCGATGCTCGGTCAGGTGGTGAGCAAGGGGCGCGTGCTGGTGGTGATCAACAATGGTGGCGGTCAGATCTTCAGCCGCGTGCCGAGCTTGGCTTCGATGGGGCATCGGGGGAGTGAGTTGATGAAAAACCCGCATGCCGTTTCGCTCGAAGGCTGGGCGGCGATGTGGGGGATGGCTTATGTGAAGATCAAGACGGCTGATGATTTCGACGCGCTGGAGCCGGGGAATCGGATGTTGTTGGCCGAGGTGATGCCTTCGGCTTCGGAGACGGCGGCCTTTTGGAAAAAGTGGGATCAGTTGGGATGATCGGGCGTTTCTCGAATCCCTGGGGTCACGAAGAGCACGGCTTGGGCGGGGTGTTGAAGTGGAAGCTTGGATTCGGGGAAAAGAGTGAGAAGTCGGATGCGCCGGATTTGCCGCCGGAGTGCGTGGTGGGGATGCCGGGGGAGGTGCCGAGCGAGGGGTGGCGGGTGACGTGGCTGGGACATGCGTCGTTTTTGATCCAAGGCTGCGGGCGTAACCTGCTGATCGATCCGATTTTTTCCGACTACTGCGCGCCGATGAAGGTGCCGGGGCTCAGGCGGGTGGCGCGGTTACCATTTGGCATCGGCGATTTGCCGAAGATCGATGCGGTTTTGCTGACTCATAGTCACTACGATCATCTGGACTTGCCGACGCTTGGCATGCTTGGAAATGAGATCGAGCTGGTGATTTCCGAGGGGCATGCGGCCTGGTTGCGCAGAAAGGGTTTTAGGAAAGTACGAGAGTTACCGTGGTTTGGGAGTGATGAACTCTTGCCGGGGATCCGGGTGACGGCGACTCCGGCCCAGCATTTCACGGCCAGGTCACCGTTTGATCGGAATGTCGGGCATTGGTGCGGTTGGCGGATTGATGGTGGTGGCTCGGCACTCTGGCATGCGGGGGATAGCGGCTACTGTCCGGCCTTCCGCGAGACGGCGGATCGGCTGGGGCCCGTGGATTTTGGGATGATTCCGATCGGGGCGTACTCGCCGCGGTGGTTCATGAAGCCGATGCACATGACGCCGGAGGAGGCCGTCGAGGCGTATGTGGAAGCGCGTTGTCGGCAGGCGGTGGCGATGCATTGGGGGACCTTCCGGCTGACGGATGAGCCACTTGGTGAGCCGCCGCTCCGATTGGCGGCGGAGCTGGAACGGCGGGGATTGGCTGGGGATGCGTTTGTGGCGGGGATGGTGGGAGAATCGTGGAATGTAACCGTTCGGTAATTTTAAATTCCTTGTGGGGAGGGGCCTCAGGGATTCCATTGGGAAGTTCAGTGGCGAATCGACGGCGGTTCTGATCCCGAGTTCGTCTATCCATTGGCTCCAAGCTTCTCCATGCGATCTATCCTCCATAAAAAAAACCCCGACGCCGGAGGGACGTCGAGGGTGGGGAATGATGTTTTCGCGATCAGGCGCGAGGTGGCTTTACTTGAGGAGGGCGTCTGGGTCGCCGGTGGCTGGGTCCCAGTAGCGGATCGCGGCGACCTTGCCATTCGACAGCTTGAGGACGGTGACCTTGCTTTTTTCCTCGGGGAAATTGGCGATCAGCGCGGCGTCGTCGCCGAGGATGATGCGGTGGGTGTATTTGCGCATCTTGGGAAGCGCGAACATGCGGCCGATGCCGGGCATGCCGTGGATGTTGGCGACGTAGTAGGCATTGCGGTCGGAGAGGTAGGTGGCGCCAAGAGTGGTGAGCACGCCGTTGGCGGCTTTGCCGGTATCCATGTCATGCGAAACAAGCAGGAAGCGAGTTTTGGAAGGCTCGAGGGTGAAAGCCTTGCCATGCTGGTCTTCGGCGCTGAAGGCAGCGACTTTCGAGCCCTTGGTGTAGGTGTCGGCCTGAGCGGTGAAGGCCGTCAGTGCCAGGGCGAGGAGGATGGTTACGAGTTTCATGATGATTTTAGTTGGGAATCTGGGTCGGAGGCAAATGCCGCGAGCCCGCAGTTGTTGGAACGGATTTAACAAGAAGCAGGAGAAATTTGAAAACGCGATGAAGAAATTATGGGGAGCCGCCCTTTGCGGCATGATGTTGGTGACGATATCCGCCGAAGCGGATACTCTGAAGGTTGATAAAAGTCGCAGCCGGATCCAAGTGGATGCCAAGGCGACAGGGCATGCGTTTACCGGGACGCTGGAAAAGTACACAGTGAAAGTCTTGGGTGACAGCACGACGCTGCAACCGACTTTCTTCCAGCTCGACTGGAAGTTCGCGGACCTGAAGACCGGTGACAAAAAGCGGGATGAGGCCATGGTGAAATGGCTGGATGAAAAAGGACCGAAGGGCTCGTTCAAGTTTATTAAGACTTGGGATCAAGACGGGAAGCACTATGCTCAGGGTGAGATTGCCATTCATGGGGTCAGCAAGGTCATCGCTTTTCCCTATACGGCGACGGAGCATGCAGGCTGGGTGACGATCGATGGAACTGCGGAGCTGAATTACAAGGATTTCAGTCTTCCGATCATTCGCTCGATGGCGGTGATGACGGTCGATCCCAAGCTTTCGGTGAGGTTCCACATCGTCGGAAAACACTGAGTTACGACGATGAATCCCGAGCAATGGTGGATGAGACGGGCTGGCTGCGCGAAGGCGCTGCTTGCGGGAAGCTTCGGAAATGGTATGGGCCGTTTGGACCAGATGGAGCCGCGCATGGCGGCGGCGCTGGGTGATGTCCTAGCGCGGCCCGGTTCGCTCGGGAGAGCGGTGACTTCCTATCTGCTTGGGATTGAAATGGGGATGGCGGAAAGCTCGGCGCGGGCGATTGCCTGCGGGATCGAGTATCTTCATACGGCGTCTCTCGTATTTGATGACCTGCCGGCGATGGATGACGCGCGGATGAGGCGGGGCGCGCCTGCTTTGCATGTGGCTCATGGGGAAGGCGTTTCGCTCCTGGCCGCGCTGGCACTGGTGAATCGCGGCTATGCGATGCTTTGGCAGGGGATTTCTCCCGCAGTGGGTCCGCGCCGTGAGATGGCGGGCGAGTGGGTCGATCGCTGTCTTGGTGGGATGATTGGCGGGCAGGCATTCGATATCCGTGGATGGCGCGGCGAGCAGGATGCGGCGGCAGTCAGCGAGGTGGCGGCGCGGAAAACGGGTGATCTGCTGCGTTTGACGCTCGTCCTGCCGGCAATCGTGGGACGAGGGACGGTGCGTGAGATCCAGTTGTTAGATCGCTTGGCGCTGCTGCGAGGAGTTGCCTACCAGGCTGCGGATGACGTGAAGGATGTGCTCGGTGGTGATACGGGAAAAAGCGCGGGCCGGGATGAGGAAATGGGACGGCCTAACATGGTCATGGCCGAAGGACTGGGTCCGGCGATGGAGCGGGTGAGTCGACTTTTGACGGTGGGTGATCGGATCGAAGCGGCTTTGCCAGGTCCGACGGAACGCTGGGGCATGCTCAAGCCGCTGCGGGTTTCCCTTCCGAAAAATCTGCATCGGGTCGAATGGTCGTTGGTGTCGGCGGCAATCTAATCCTGAATGCTCTTACTTATGTCTTTGTGGAGATTGATTTTTACCAACCTGCGCCGACATCGCGTGCGCACGGCGATCGGTGCGACGGGGGTGGCGCTCGGCGTGGCGACCATGCTGAGCGTGGTCGGCTTGCTGGGCGGGGCGGTGAAGATGTTTGAGAAGATCCTGCGCAGCGATGCGGAGATGGTCGTCTTCGAAAAAAACGTGTCGGATCTGTTTTTCAGCAATGTGCCGATAGACTTGGTGGATGAGCTGAAAGAGCAGGATTTTGTGAAGGATGCGCAGCCGGTGCTGTTTGCGATCATCACGGCACCGGATCGTCCGGTGGTGACTTGCTTCGGGGTGCGGGCGAGTGACGGTCGGCTGGAAAAGGCGGAGTGGCTGAGTGGTGGGGTGGAAAACTTTACGGACGAGGGACGCGCCGTGGTGCTTGGGGAGCGGGCGGCGGATTTCATGCAGGCGAAGGCCGGAGATGAGGTGGAGCTGGGTCAGGAGAGCTATCCGGTGGCGGGCGTGGTGCAGATGGAAAACGGATTTGAGAACGGTGGCGTGTTCATGCCTTTGGCGGCCTGTCAGACGGCATTTCACAAGGAAGGTTTCTCCTCAGTGGTCACCGTGGCTTTGAAGAAAGGTCATGAGCCCTCCGAGGTGAAGGCTTGGATCAATGAGAAACATCAGCGTCTAACAGCTCTGGAGAACGAAGAGTTCAGCAAGAGCTACTCACAGTTCAAGATTCTCAAGACGACGGCGTGGGTTGTGGGGGGCTGTGCGTTTTTGTTAGGGGGCTTGAGTGTGACGAACACGATGATCCTTTCGGTCTTCAGCCGGATTCGGGAGTTGGCGATTTTGCGGGTCTGTGGATTTTCAAAAGGTCAGGTGGCGGGGATGATTTTCGGGGAGTCGATGGTGCTTTCGATTTTGGGAGTGCTGGCGGGTTGGTTGCTCTCGATGGGTGGCTTGAGGATTTTGAAGATGCTGCCGGCGCTGCAGGGTTACATCGAACCGAGTGTGGGCTGGCAGGAGTTTGCGGGTGCGGCGTCGCTAGCGCTTTTGACGGGGATTGGCGGGGCCTTGTATCCGGCAGTTCATGCGGCGAAGCTCAAACCAGCGGAGGCTCTGAGATTTGAATGACGACAGAAGGAATGATTGAAGTCGAGGGAGTGTGGAAGAGCTACGATGAAGGTCGTATCGAGGTGCTGAAGGGAGTGGCGCTCTCGGTGGTCGCTGGCGAGACGACAGCTTTGGTCGGCACCTCGGGCTGTGGGAAATCGACGCTGCTGAATGTGATCGCCGGCTTGGAGATACCTGAAAAAGGAGTGGTGCGGGTGACGGGGCAGTTGGTGAAAGACGAAGTGACGCGTCGTGAGCTGCTGCGCAACACGATCGGTTTTGTCTTTCAACTTCATCACCTCGTCGCGGATCTGAGCTTGGAGGAAAACCTGTTAGTGCCATCGATCGCGGTCGGAATGTCGGCCCGGGCGGCGAAGGATCGGGTGGCCGAACTGGCGGCGATCACCGGACTTGAAGGTCGCTTGAAGCGCCGGGTGCGTGAGCTTTCTGGGGGTGAACGCCAGCGTGGCGCACTCTGTCGCGCACTGATGAATCGGCCATCGGTTTTGCTTGCGGATGAGCCTACCGGTGCGCTGGACGAGAGCAATCGAGAGGCGGTGTTTGATCTGCTGATGGGCTTGGTGAGGGATCAGGGTCTGACTTTGGTGATGGCGACGCATGACGCCGAACTGGCATCGAGGTGCGACCGGGTTCTGAGGATGCGGGACGGTCGATTTGTGGATTCATGAGCGCGGCGCGACATGCCCTGGCTTGGCTGGTGGCGGCGAATGCGGTGGGTTTGTGGCTCTCGCTGCTTTTGCTATTTCCGGAGTTTCAGGTGGGTGAGTGGACCTACGGACGCTGGGTGCCGGTGCATTTGAACGGTCAGCTCTATGGTTGGACGGCGCTGCCTTTGGTTGGGTGGCTGCTGACGACCTACGGTGTTCGTCGTAGTTGGAGTGAGGCGGCGCTTTGGGCGTGGACGGCGGCTTTGGCGCTGGGGTGTCTTGCCTGGCTGATGGGGGGGAGCTCGGGGAAGATCTTTTTGGATTGGAAGGGCGGATCACTGAGGGCCTTCGTGGCGGCGATGGTAATTCTGTGGGCGGCGCTTTTTTCGGGATGGAGACAGACGGCGGGGTGGTGGCGGTTCGCGGGCTTGGTGGGCTTGGCTTTGGTGCCGGTGGGAATGATGTTTGCGAGTGATCCGAAGACCTATCCGCCGGTGGATCGTCTAACAGGTGGGCCGACGGGAGCGAGCTTGCTGGGGTCGACGCTTTTTGTCGTGGGCTTGCTGCTGGTTCTTCCGCGAACGCTTTTGGGGACATGGATCAAGGGTGGCTGGGTGAAGAAGACGTGGTGGTTTTTTGGGATTTCCTGGGTGGTGGCTATCGTTGGTGAGACGGTCGGCGGGACGCATTTCGATTGGTGGCAAGTCGGGGCTTTGGCGCTGCTTTTGCCGTGGTTGTGGCTGCTTCCGAAGTGGTGGGGTGGCTACGAGTGGCCAGAAGATTCGGTGTGGTGGCGGCGGATGATGTGGGGCTGGTGGTCGCTACTGGTGGCGAGTGGTTTGGTGGCGTATTTTCCGTGGGTGCTGGATCATCTCAAGTTCACCCAGGGACTGGTGGCGCACTCGCATTTGGCGATGGCCGGATTCACGAGCGCGTTTGGGATGGTGCTGCTGGGTCTGCTGGGGCTGAAGGTTGGCGGGCAGGCGTCGATTTTGATGTGGAATGGGGCGGTCGCGGTGATGGTGCTGAGTTTGATGTCGATGGGATGGATGGAGGGTGGGGACTGGAGTTGGATGGGAGAGCCACCGATTTGGAGGTTGGCGGGGCTGGCTGTTAGATCGGCTTGCGGGGCGGTGATGTTGGGAGTTTCATTGAAGTGGTGGCTGGAATCATTGAAGGAGAAAGTATGAAGCGATTTTGCAAATTCTGGAGTGGGGGAGTCGGGCTGATGGATGCCTCGACCGGGGTGATGCTGGTTTTCATGCCGGAGCTGGTTTTGCGGATTTTCAAGATCGAGGGTGTGGAGGCCGGCTCGCTGGATTTTCTAAGATGGATCGGGGTGTTTGTCGGGAGTGTGGGGCTGAGTTATGGCTTGGCTTTGAAGGATCGCACGCAGGGTGAGGTCGTTTGGGCGATCACTTCTTTGGTGAGGATTCTGGTCGCTTTGTTTCTAAGCGTTCAGATCGTGGCGGGCCGGATGCCGATGGCTTGGTCTGGCGTGGCGGTGACGGATGCGGTGGTGGCGGTGGTGCAGGTCATCGGGCTGCGGCGGTCATGGTGGAAGGAGGACGAGGGATGAACGTGAAAGTCAGGGCGGCGCTGAGTGTGGCGACGATTTACGGGTTCTTCCTGATCTTTGCGCAGTTCTCATTCGTGGAGCTGCTGCGCGGAGCGGGTGTCGGGACGGCTGGGGAGCGCGGGGCTTTGGGGCTGATGGCGCTGGCCGGGGTGTTGGCGGGATTTTGGATGGCGCGACGTGGGGTGCAGGTCGCAGTCGTGCGGCGGGCATTGATCTTTGGTGCGGTGGCAGCCGGGCTTTCGGCGGTGGTGGGGAAAGGGTGGGCTTTGATGATTTTTGGGGTGGTGACGGGGGTGTCGGTTGGCATTGCGACGGTCGGAGTGGCGACTTTGTTGCCGCGTTGGTGTGGGGTGATGTGGGTGGCTTTGGGAACGGGGCTTGGTTATGCGGTTTGTAATTTGCCGTGGGTGTTTTTGGCAGCACCGTCCGGGCAGGCTTGGGTGGGGGCGGGTTTGGCGCTGGCGGGATGTTTGCTTTTGCCGGCGGGTGAAGGGGACCAGGAGAAGGAAGCTGTTTTAGAAAGCACGAGTTCGCGATGGATGGTGATGAGTGCGGTGCTGATGTTCATGGCTTTGGTATGGTTGGATTCAGCAGCCTTTTTCATCATCCAGCATGTCCAGTCGCTGAAGGATGGCACCTGGGGTGGGGAGATGCTTTGGAGAAATGCGGGCCTTCATTTCGCGGCGGCCATGGCAACGGGTTGGTGTCTTCGGTCGGGCAAGTGGCTGGGGCTGATGGTTCTGGCTTGGGTGTTTTTGGCAATGGCGGCGCTGGCGGTCGGTGGCGAAACGACACGGCATCTGGCGGGGTGGTGGTATCCGGTGGGGGTTTCGATTTATTCGACGGCGCTGGTGGCGTGGCCGGGATATCTGTCGGGTGCGCCAAACCGGAAATCGCTCACCTGGAGGGCGGCATGGGTTTTCGCGGTGGCGGGATGGTTCGGGTCGGCAAATGGGATCGGCATGGCGGAGAGGCTGACCGGAGTCCCTACGGCATTCATCGTCGTTTCCGGTTTGGTGGTAATTGGGGTGGTGCTTGGTTCGGAGAAAAAGCGGGTTGGCGTGTTGCTTGCGATGCTGTGGGTCTTGGGCATCTGGTTGCCGAAGAAGGATCGAGGAGTTGAGAACGAAACAGCGGTCGAACGGGGACACCGGGTTTATCTGGAGGAGGGCTGTATTGCTTGCCACTCGCGCTACGTGAGGCCAGGTGATCCTGAGGGCTGGGGGCCGCCGTCTGAGATGGAGGAGGTGTTAAAGGAAGCGCCGGTGACCATCGGAAACCGGCGGCAGGGACCTGATTTGAGGAATGTCGGGGCGAGGCGCTCGGCCGTGTGGCTCAAGGAACATTTCATGGATCCGCGACTGCTGGTGAAAGGGAGTGCGATGCCAAGTTATGCCGATCTCTTTGAGGATGGCCGCGGCGAAGATTTGATCGCTTGGCTGACGTCGGACGCGGGTGAGGCTTTGGTCTGGAGGATGAAGCAATCGAGCAAATGGGTGCCGACGGGTAAGGCCGATGGCGATGGGGCGGCCTTGTTTTCGCAGCACTGCGCGGTGTGTCATGGCGCGGAAGGCCGGGGCGACGGGGTGCTGGCAGGGAAGTTTTCAAAACCGCCTGCGAATCTGGTGGATGGTCCGTTTGTTTGGACGAAGGATGCGGAATCCGTAGCCAGGGCGCTGAAGTGGGGAGTCCCGGGAACGGACATGCCGGGTCATGAGCTGTTAGACGATGCTGAGCTTCAGTCTTTGGCCAGCTGGGTCATGGGGCTGAGATAGAATCGCTTTCAGGTTGCAGATGTCCGCCATGATGTCGGCGATCCGTGATCGGACGCTTGGAAATTGAGGGTGGATCTCTTCAATGGGTTTTGATTTTTCCAGCGTCCTTCAATTCCTGGCAAGCAATGCATAGGGAGACGGATGGCTTGGCTTCGAGTCGTGCCAGTGGGATCTTCCCGCCGCAGTGCTCGCATTCCAGGTAGGTGCCAGCATCGAGGCGTTGCAGGGCAAAGTCGATTTTTCTCAGGAGGTTCCCAATGTCTTCGGTGATTTGGGTTTCGACAAAGTTACTGGCTGCGCGGTCCGCCTTTTCCTCCTTGTCGGCACTACGTTCAGTTGAGAGCTGGTGGTTGCTCACCCCGCTCAGTGCTTCCTCTCTTTGGCGCTGTAAGACGGCACGGAAGTGATCGGATTTTTTCTTCTCCATAATCCAGCAAGCTAGACCCTATTCGAAAAGCCGCTGACCGGCCGAAAACACGTCCCAGCCTGCGTATGAATCATTCATTGAAAATAAAATAAATACCTTGAAAAGGCGTGACGCAACATGTTGTAATTCAACAACTTAATATCACTCAGG
>CAZVMS010000328.1:0-16102 GCA_964628795.1 uncultured Haloferula sp.
TTGCCGATCAGCGTCAGTTCATTCGCCCGCCACAGAGAAATCCGAATCCCCTGCGCCGCGAGTAGCACCCAGAGGCGAGTCGCTGTTAGAAAAATCGTCAATCCGGCTGCCACCACTCCCCAAAGAATCCACTGCCAGTCGAGATCGCCCGGACTCGAAAGAATCGAATCCTTCCATTCCACACCATTCAACGCCCAAGCAAGACAGCTAATCGTCAGGATCAGCTTGATCAAAAAAAAGAGCGCTTTCTTCATCGCTCGCTCCTTTCCCGAGCCATCCATCCGTAAAGAAGGTCACCTGCAAGTTCAGCGCGGAGCTCAGCGTCCATTCACGGTCGGGGTATCAGCTGGCTGCACCGTTCGATTCGATCTCTCGCGCGATCGTCTCAACACTTTGCAACACGGACTTCGCCTTTTCCGAATCCGAGATTTTCAGGCCGAATGTTTTTTCGATCGCCACGACCAACTGGAGCGCATCCACCGAGTCCAAGCCCAATCCCCCCGCACCGAAAATCGGGGTCTCATCCTCAATCTCCGAAACTTCGAAATCGAGCATCAGTTCCTCGATCATCATCTCCTTGATCTCTTGTCGCAATTCAGCGCCTTGTGCCATGGTTTTAAGTCGGTTTAGAAAATTCCGCCGTCGATCTTCAAGGCGGACCCTGTGACGTAGCCCGCATCCTGACAAGCGAGAAACCCGACCGCCACCGCGACCTCCTCGGGCTTCCCGAAACGCCGCATCGGAATCCCCCGTTTCGCCTGCTTCGCCGCCTCCGCATCCATGTGGGACAGGGCCTCGGTCTCGATATAGCCCGGCAGGATTGAATTCACCGTGATCCCCATCCGCGCCACCTCTTTCGCCAGGGTCTGGGAAAGCGCCACCACCCCAGCCTTGGCCGCCGCGTAGTTCGTCTGACCCACCGGTGGCAGCACGGCGCTCAGCGAGGCGATATTGATGATACGCCCGAATTTCCGCCCCATCATCGGCCGAATCACCGCCCGACACCCCAAGAAAACCGAGTCCAGATTCGAGGAAACCACCGAGCTCCAGTCGTCATCCGCCATCGTTGCCAAAAGCGAGTCCTTGTGGGCACCGGCATTGTTCACCAGCACGTCGAGCTGGCCATCCGCCTCCATGATCGTTTCCACCGCCTTTTCCCAGGCTTCCTTCGAAGTCACCTCCAAATCCACCACGCGGCAGCGTCCCTCGAACTCCTCCACCAGTGCTTCCGCCTTGTCACGATTCGAGCGGACCCCCAGCCACACCCGGTCTTCGGGGAACTTCTCTAGAAAATACCGCCCGATCCCCAAACCGAGCCCTCCGTTTCCACCGGTGATCAAAATGCTGCGCACGCTTCGATACTGGCAAGAGTTTCCAAACGCGCAACCCGTGAAGCATCACAAGCCACCGACCTCGACAATTCCCCAGTGGGAGTTACAGTCCCTCCCATGAAAACCTTGAAATTCACCTTTTGGACGGAGCGTGACGGCAAGTTCCTCGGTTACCTCAATGACTTTCCAGACCACTGGACTCAAGGCGAGACGATGGATGACCTCAAGGATCATTTGAAGGATCTCTATGACTTGTTCTCGTCCGAAAACATTCCGGGCATCAAGCAGGTCGAAGAACTCGAAGTTGGAGTGGTGTGAAACGTCGGGAACTCATCAAATCGTTGACAGCGGCAGGATGCGAAATCCTACGGCATGGTGCCAAACACGACATCTACCACAATCCTGAGACAGGAGCTTCCGAGCCTGTTCCACGCCATCGCGAGATCAACGAACACTTGGCCCGGAAGATCCTTGCAAGCTTGATTCCGGACAAATAGGTGGGAGGCACCTGATAAAAGCCAGCCCACCACCTTAGATCCGACTGAAAATCCGCGCCGCGACTTCTTCCGGCGGACCCACATTTTCAATCACCGTCAGATCGTCTCCTGCCTCCAATGTCGCCAACTGCGAATCTAGCAACGAGGCCGGCATGAAGTGCCCCCCGCGCCCGCGCTCCTCAATCCGCGCCCGAATCCGCTCGGTGTCCGCCGTTAGAAGCACAAAGGTGAGTCCATCACAAAGCTCCCGAAGCCGGTCCCGATAGGCCTTCTTCAGCGCCGAACATGCAAGAATGGTGGACCGGTTCCGCTCCGCCAGGCTCTTTCCCAGAGCCGACAACCATTCCACCCGGTCTTCATCCTCAAGCGGCTGACCCGCCGCCATTTTCGCCACAGCCGCCGGAGAGTGAAAATCATCGGCATCCACAAACTCCGCATCCAAGAGGTGGGTGAGCTCAAGTCCGATGGTCGTCTTCCCGCTACCTGAGACACCCGCGATGACGATCTTCTTACAGTTGGTAGACGCGCATGGCATTGGCGGAAAAAATCTTCGGCTGCTCGCCATCCGACAAGCGAGAAACCAGAGATGTCACTTTTTCCATCCACTCGTGATCGCTGCTGCGAAAAGGCCAAGGTGGCGGCAGCGATCGATCACGCTTGGAAAAGTGGCTTCATGTGGCGATCGAGTAGGTTCTCGGTCACACAGCGGCTGACCACTTCGCGGTTGTCCTTCAGCGCTGTTAGATAGCGATCACCCAACTGAGCCGCGACCTTGAATCCCACATGCAGAAGTTGGCGGACGTTCGCGTTATAAAGCGGGTTACCAGGAATGTGGCGAACCGCTCCGGTGAATTCCTCGCTGGTCCAGCCATTCACTTCATCAGCCGTCGGAAGCTCCGCGTAATCGATGTCGATCACCGTCGCATACGGCTCGCAAAGCGCTTCCTTCTTCTCGAGTGCCTTGGCGTAGATCTCTTTCGCGAGTTCAAGACCGCTGCCACCCGCCTCGGCGAGACCAATCACTTCCTCCAGCCAGTTGGTACCGGCGGTCTTGATATGAAGACCCGCTCCGGTGCGGGCAAGAGCGCGCTTGATCGGCTCGTAGATCGAGAACTTGTCCGAACCCGAGTGAACGGAAAGCTTCAGTGCTGCAGGGAGTCCATAAGCCTTGATGGCATGAGCAATCACCGCGAGGTCATCGTTGAACTCCTTCTCGAACTGAGCGACATCGCCGACGTAGTCGACCCCCTTGTTGAAGCGACCCGTGAACTTCGGGGCAATTGTCTGGATCGGCACGCCCTGATCGGCGACGGCCGCAAGGATCACCAGAAGTTCAGGTGGCGTCTGGGGGTTATCGGTTTCATCCATCGAGATCTCCGTCACGAAGTCCTCGCCCTTGACCGATACGATGTGATCATAAATCGCCTTGGCTTTTTGAGTCGCCTTGAGAAACTGGTTGGCGGTCTTTTCGACGTCCTCACGAGTGATTTCAAACGGTGCCTCAATGCCTTCAATGCTCACCGTGCCGATCAACTCAGGGTGGCGCTCGATGAATGCAGCCACGTCCGCTGGATCCGCCGCTTCACCAATGTCATCCGCCACATCGAGCGTGAAAAAATCACATGGCGCGATGAAACGATCGACGGTCTTCAGGTTGATGTGGTCGGCATCGAGCAGATACTCGCCAGACCAGCCGAGATCCTTGACCGCCGCATCGGCCGCATCGCGGGTCGTCTGTGGCTCGGAACCGATGATGTCGTGCTCGCGGTTCGACTTGTTCCAGACGGGAGTGATGTCGATGCCAAGTGCCTTGGCGGCGATGAAAGCTTGCAGTTGGGCGTGGGCGCCGTGGGCGAAGCGATCGCCGACACCGAATGTATACTTAGGACAGAGTTTCATGATCGTTAGAATTTGAGATGGGTTGGCCGGCTCAGTTGACTTCGATCACCGCCTTGATGGCACCGGTTGCAGGGTCACAAAATTTCGCGAACTCGGTCGGCACTTCGCTGATATCGATGCGATGCGTGATCCAGTGATCCAAGTGGATTTTCCCCTCGCGAATGATCTGGATGATCGCGGGGAAATCGGCGGGTAGCGCGTTGCGACTGGACATGACGCTGATTTCACGACGGTGGAAAAATGGTGCCTGCGGGAAGTTCAGTTCCTGAGAGGTAATCCCGACATAAACGACACGTGCATTGACCGCCGCCATTTGGAAGGCCGCAACCATCGAGCCCGCGTGGCCGGTTGCATCGATGATTACATCGCAAAATCCCCCACCCGTAAGCGCTTCGATTTCCGCGATATGCGATCCGTCGGCCTTCGCCACCATCGTGTTTTCAAGCCCAAGCTTCTCACGACAGAACTGCAAACGGTTTTCGGCCATATCGAGGACAATCACTTTCACATCCATCAGCTTGAGAAACTCAAGACTGGACAAGCCGATCGGCCCCGCCCCGATGACCATCACCGTTTCTCCGGGCTGCGGATTGCCGCGCTTCACGGCGTGGTAGCCGATGGCGAGGGTTTCCACCAGAGCGAGCTGATCGTAACTCAGGTCGTTGCCGGGATGAAGCTTGTGCGCAGGAACGGTCCAAGCGCCTTTGCGCAGGCCTCCATTCTCATGCACGCCGATCACCGAAACATTCGGGCAGGCATTCGATGCCCCTTTTTGAGAAGCGATCGAAGTCGGGTCGTTGACATAAGGCTCGAGCGAACACTTGTCGCCCGCTTTCACATTCGTCACGCCTTCACCGACGGCAAGCACCTCGAGACCCAGTTCATGACCCGGAGTCCTCGGAAACTGGAAGAACGGGAACTTTCCCAGAAAGCACGAAAGGTCCGTCCCACAGATACCCATGCGGTGCGTGCGCACGAGTGCCTGTCCCGGTCCAGGAGCATCGACTTCTGGGATGTCGATCAGGACGGCGGTTTCCTTGGCGGTAAATTGGATGGCATTCATGGGGGTCAGATCGATCAGTTATTCTCCGGCAGACCTTCGGCGTGACCGATATCTTTAACCGGCGCGAAGATGGCCTGCACATCGGCAAGCAGTTCGCGGTCGATCGGCTCCTCGAGCCACTCGGCCCACTTGCGGATGTTGTCGGGATTGGCGGAGCCGGCGACGGTCGTCGCGAGGCCTTCGTGCTCGCAGGAGAATTGCAACGCAAGCTTGGCAATATCAGTCCCCCGATCGGAGCATAGCTTCGCCGCCTGACGAGCGGCCTCTTTCACCTCCTCCGGCTCCTTGAGCCAGTCAGGAAGGGTCGCATTGGTCAACAATCGAGCCGAGAAGGGTCCGGCATTCATCGCGCCGATACCCTTCGCTTCGAGTCGCGGCAGCAGCTCCGTGACGAAGCTGGTGTTCTGCAGCGTGTAGCGATTGTAAGAAAGGATGCAGTCGATGTCGTCCTCCACATGATCGAGAACCGTATGGAAGGTCTTCATCGGGTAGCAGGAAAAGCCAATCGCCCGCACCTTGCCCTGCTCCTTGAACTTCAGGATCGCGGGAATGGTCTCCTCCCAAACCTGCGGGAGACTGATGAACTCGCAATCATGCAATAGCAGCACGTCCAGATAATCAGTCTTCAGGCGGTGAAGTGAGGTATGGAGGCTTTCCTCCATCCGCTTCGCCGAATAGTCAAAATGCTTGTCGGTGTAGCGCCCGGCCTTGGTGCAGAGCTTGTAGGATTCGCGCGGGACACCCTTCAGCCCGAGACCGAGCATGACCTCCGCCATCCCGCGACCGTAGAACGGCGAGACGTCAATGAAGTTCATCCCGAGATCGAGCGCCGTGCGGGTCGACTGCATCGCTTCATCCAGACTAATCGATCGGAACTCCGCGCCAAGCGATGACGCGCCGAATGAGAGGATCGGCAGGTCGATGCCGGTTTTTCCAAGGGTTCGAGTTTTCATCAAAGGAGAGTGTAGGTTTCACGAACCGGGAATCAAGCGGCGGATGGCCTGCATGGTTTGCCTGGCTGCCGTTTCCGCATCAGGCAGCGGAAAAATCTCGGCAGAGATCGTGCTGCGGTAACCAATCTCAAAGAGCGCCTCAACAATCGGAGCAGGATCGGTGTGACCGAATCCCATGGCACGACGATTGGAATCGGCAAAGTGAACATGCCCGATGTGACGTCCGCCATCGCGAATCGCCTGAGCCACATCCACCTCCTCGATGTTCATGTGAAACAGGTCCGCAAGAAGCACGATGTTAGAAAGCGACTCCGCCTCGAGCCACTCGGCGCCCGTCTTCTGATGGTTGATCAGGTTCGTTTCGTAGCGGTTCAGCGGTTCGTAGATAAAGGGAACACCAAAGCGACTCGCCGTCCGGCCAGCAACGCGCAGCGCATCCGCCAACCAGCTCAAGGCCTGGTCTCGTGAAACCTCCCCACCCCATTTTCCCTGCATCGATCCGAGAATCGCCGGAGCACCCAGCTTTCCCCCGAACTCAATCATCGCCAGAATGAACTCCAGCGCCGCATCGCGCTTCGAGGGGTCAGGGTCTGTTAGAGAAAGCCCGTGCTTCACCATCCCAGCTCCCGTACCGACCGCAGCCACGCCGAGACCATGCTGATCGCACAAGGCTTTCACCTCATCGACCGCGACCGCATCAGGGCCGGGGAAAAACAATTCGACGTCATCGAATCCTGCCGCCTCGGCCTTCTCGAAGCCCTCAACGAGAGGAGCATGAAAGACGAAGGGACCGCCCGCCGCCTCAGCGACGCGGCAAAGTGTAACAGCCGTGCGCATCAGACCGACTCCAGGATGATGTTCCCATACGGCGTGGCATCGCCAGTGCGGATCAAGCCAATGGCTGACGGCACCATCTTCTTGAAATCGTTGTGGCCCAAACGGCTGACACTGACATTGGGAATTTCAGCAAAAGAATCATCAAAGGCCTTGATCGACTCGGCCGAATTCGTCTCCAGAAATTCCTCAGCCTGCCAAATCTTCCCGATTTTAAAATTCTGCTTCAGTAAATTGAGCACGTCGAGCACCGTCGGGATGTTGTGCGTCAGTGAGATGTCCACCGTCTCGATCTCCGGCCAGTAAGGAAAAGCCCAGTCGGAAATGACCAAGGTATTGGTGTGGCGAATGCGTGCGATGAGTTCAAGCACGTGGGGATTGAGAATTCCGGTCTGGATCATGTCTGAAACTTGTCCTACAGCATAGGTCCTCACTGTCATTCAAATTTTTCTCCAACTTTCGCCCTAGGAAACCATGAAGCAACTCAGCAGCAAGATCGTTGCCCAGCTGGAACGAGAGATCCTCGCCGGCAGACTCCCCTCTGGCGAGCGCCTTCCCTCCGAGGAAAAGCTCTGCACTGAGTTCAAAGCCAGCCGCACGGTCATCCGGGAGGCCATTCATCAGCTTCGTGGAAGAGGGCTCCTGCGGACGGAAAAAGGCTCCGGAACTTTCATCGCCGATCCCTGCCTCAAGTCCCTGGGAAGCGCCGTCGAGACCTACTCCGCCCTCGCGGAAGACGCCGATTTCCTCGATCTGATCGAATTCCGCATCCTGATCGAGTCCGAGTGCGCCAAGCTCACGGCTGAGCGAGCGGGTGAGCGCGTCATTTCGAATCTCCGCCGGATCGTCGAAAACATGGAGCAGGCGCGCGGATTGAGAAAAGAGTTCAGCGAAACCGACATCGCCTTCCACCTAACCATTGCCAAAGCGTCAGGCAACGAGATTTACGCCATCCTTCTCGCCGCACTCGAAAAGCGCTGCATCGACTACGCCCAAACCAACCGAGGCCACGATGATTGGTATGACATCGTCATCGATCAGCATCGCGACATCCTCACCGCCATTGAGTCCGGCCATTCACAGAACTCAGCGGATGCGATGAGGAAACATCTCCTAGCATCGCGTCGGCACTTCGTGGATCTTGAGGGATAAAAAAGAATTACTCCTTCAGCTCAATCCTGATCTTCCCGGGTTCGACCTTGATCGAGTTTACCCCAGCGAGCGTGCTGCCCTTTCCTCCGATCGCCTCGCCGATCAGATCCTTGCCCTTGAGACCACCAAGCCAGTCGTTCGGCAGCGCGACACCCCAGACGGTGACGTCTTCGACGACGAAGTGGACGCCGGTGTCATCCTCATGGACAAGGAATCGCGCCTTGGCTTTGAGCCTCTTTCCACCCACCACCGGGATCTCTGGATCGAGGTCCATTTCGACTCGTGCATGAACGGCATCGGTCGCCAATTCAAACTTCACACTATCGCCCAGCGTGGTGTGCTCGTTGAGCAGGCCATTGAGTTCGCGTTCGGTGAGCTCGATGTGCCTTTTGCCCGGCTCGTATTTCGGCTCCTCTTGCTGAATGGCTTCCACCTTCTGCTCGACCACGTGCTTTTCCTCGGCGGAAAGCACCACTGGATCGATCGGGCGGTTCTGCCACCACCACAAGCCACCCGCAACAAGCGCCAGAATGGCGACCACGAACAGGCCCTTGACCAGGCACGAGCCCTTTTTCTCAGCAACAGGTGTCTCGGAATTCATTGGCCGCCAGTTTCGTCCTCACTGCGGATATCGCAATGAGAACTTACTGGTCAGATTGGAACAGCCATCTCAGGACTGCTTGACCTCGACCCACTGCCCGGTGCGGGCGGATTCGAGCACAGCATCGCAGACATACTGGGTGCCCAGTGCGTTGCGGAAATCCGGATACTGCTTCTCAGCGGATGGATCATCCAGCGACTTCATAAACTCATAAAGGCCGTGGGTGAAGCTGTGCTCGTAACCGAGGCACAGACCCGGAACCCACCAGTTCCCGGCATAAGGCTGATCGCCATCGGTCACGTGAATGTTGCTCCAGCCGCGACGATCACCCGGAACTCCGTGGTCGAAGTAGGAAAGTCGGTTGAGGTCGTGCAGATCCCAGGAAATCGACTTGTGCTCGCCGTTGATCTCAAAAGTGTAAAGCGCCTTATGGCCGCGAGCATAGCGGGTGCTTTCAAAAATCGCCAGCGAGCCGTTTTCAAAGCGGGCGAGGAAGGCACAGGCATCATCGATGGTGACCGCCTGCTTTTCACCGGTTTCCTGGTGCACGCGCTCCTTGATAAAGGTCTCGGTCATTGCCGATACCGAAACGATGTTGCCGTTGATCCAGCGAGCGGTGTCGATGCAGTGCGCCAGCAAATCACCGGTCACACCCGATCCCGCGGCAGCCGCATCGAGACGCCACAAGGCGGCCCCACCCTGCGGCAGGTCTTCGGAAATCGTCCAGTCCTGAAGGAAGTTCGCACGGTAGTGGAACACACGACCGAGTTCACCGGCAGCGACGATATTCTTCGCGTGGGTGACGGCTGGCAGGAAGCGGTAGTTATACCAAACAAGATTCGGAAGCCCGGAAGCTTCGATGGCTTTCACCATCTCCTCGCCCTCCTCGCCATTCAGCGCAAGCGGCTTTTCGCAAAGCACCATCTTGCCGTGCTTGATGCACTCAAGCGCGATCTCGGCATGCGAATTGTTAGGCGTGCAGATGTCAACCGCGTCAATGTCGTCGCGCTTCACCAGCTCACGCCAGTCGGTTTCATACGAGGCGTAGCCCCACTTTTCGGCAAACTCCTTTACCGCTTCCTCGTTACGACCGCAGACGGCCTGACGGACGGGCACGTGCTGGGTGTCGAAAAAGTGTTCGAGCTGCGAGTAGGCATTTGAGTGAGTTCGGCCCATGAAGCCATAGCCAATAAGTCCGATTCGGATTTTCTTTTTCATGATAGTGGGAACGAGTTACCGGGTGTTTTAGAATGCGCGTTTTGCGGGAAGTCGAAGGTCAGCACGAGCGGTTCAGTCCCCACGTTCTCGATCTCCACTCCGCCGCGATTCAGCGCAGCCTGGGTAATGAATCCAATCTCAGGATAGATTTCACCGAGCTTCATATCCTGATGATAGCGCACTTCGAGTTTTCCAACCCTCCCGCGTCCGCCATTCGTGTGGAACAGCGCGGGGCTCTCCGGGCAGAAATCCATCTTAGCGCCGGGTGCCAGGGTGAGACGGAGAATCGAGCACTTCTGGTCGCCGAGGACATCACCGTAAACAATCCACCGTGCATCCACGCCGTCGCCGACAAATTCCTCAGCGATGATGGCCGGACGCGAGTTCTTCTTCACGAAGTCCGGGTCCTGATTGGCTTTGAAATCAAAGGTATCCACCAGGAACTCCCAGTCTTCATGCCGGGCCTTCGGATAGTCCTCTTCCCGGCAGGCGTAAAACGCATCCGCTGCGCCGATTCGGCCATCAAGCGTTCGGTCCTCGGCGAGGAAGTGCTCGTCCATCGTCACATGCAACTCGTGCGTGCAAAGGTCCGTCGGTGAGTGAAGCACGCCATTCGGCATCACGAAGCCGTTATCAAGCTGCATCATCGTATGCGGCGAAAGATGCCGCACCCCATTGTATTCGCCTTGCCCCCAGCGCTTCATGCACGCCAGAAAATCATCCTTCGTGACGAACGGATACAGCCCCATGGCGGTGGTGTGATAATGCGACGGATTGACTCCGGGGTTGTCGAAGGAGTTGATGTCGTAAACCTCCCACTTCGACCAATGCAGGTGATGCGGAATCGGATTCAGATTGTCGAACTTCTTGGAGACAATCGGCCAGGTGATTTCACCGAACAGTGATTCTGACACGGCCATGATCTTCTCGCCCATGACGGCTTTGGGGTCGGCCGCAATCAAATCCTGCAGCGAGATGACTTGGCCGTCCGGCGTGAGCACGTGGGCTTCCCCTTCTCGAAAGGGTGCCTTTCCCGTACGAGTATCGATGACGCCGGTCACAATGGGCACCGTGCAGCACATCCAGATCTCATCGAGCCCGGTCCCGCCCATGTAGTCCGGATAGTATGATTTCGCATCCAGACGGATTCGTCTCCCGGGGGTACAAAATGTCCGGCCGGCATAGCGGTGCAGAAGCTGAAGCACCCCGTCGTTCTGATTGAGGCAGTCATCGAGAATCGAATTCGCTCCTCCATCGATGACATCGTGTTGCGGATACTCGTGCAGTTTCTCCGTGAGAGTTGAAGCAGCCATGGCAGATGGATTTCTGAGATTAGGTAGTAGAATGGCGGCAGCTTCAGAGCGCCTGATCGACGTCGATCATCGCCTTGAGGATGGCGTTCCAGGTGGCCGGATCCTCGAGGACCGAGTTGTCGAACATGCAGCCATCCCAGCAGATGTGCTCGATGCCCCGTTCGGCCGCGCCCTGCAGCCAGTACGTCGAGCACTTGGCGATATCGAGCTTGCCCTTCGAATCGTCCGCCGGGCAGTGACGACCGGTCTTGTCATGACTGCCGGTGCCGTGGACCGTGCCGTCATTCTGGGCGACGTGGAAGTCGATGGTCCACGGACGAAGCGCGTCCGTCATCGTCTTGTAGGCGGCCCAGAACTCGTCGTCCGAGTAGCCTTCCTTAAGCAGCGCGGCCTCGGGGGCGTTGTAGCCCATCAGGTAGAGGTAGGTGTGCGCGAGGTCGGCCTGGAAACCGACGACGCCGGGCATGGAGGTCGCTTCCAGAGTATCGACCGCGGCCTTCCATGAATGGAAGCCACCCCAGCAGATCTCACCTTCCGCGGCGACGCGCTCGCCGTATTGTTCGGCGACCTTGCCCGCTTCGCGGAAAGTCTCGGCCACCTTGGCGGTGTTGCCGGCGGGGTCCTTGGCGAAGTCCTGGGTACCACCTGCGGTGTCGACGCGGATCACGCCCGACTTGCGGACACCGTGGTCGTTAAGTATCCTAGCGATGCGGCAGGTCTTCTCGACAGCCAGCACGAAATTCTTGCGATCCTCATCGGAACCGAAGGCAGGACCACCGACCGTGCCCGGCCAGACCGGCGCAACCAGCGAACCGACCGAAAGCCCGGCGCCCGCGATCTTGTCCGCCATCTTCTTGATCTCGTCCTCCGAGGCATCGGGATCGGTGTGCGGGTGGAAGATAAACAGATCGACGCCGTCGTATTTCCGACCGCCGACCTCGGCGGCGGTGGTGAGTTCGAGCATGTGATCGAGCGAGATCGGCGGATGATCGGTATCGGGCTCCTTGCCAACCAGGCCGGGCCACATCGCGTTATGGAGTTTCATGGTGTTCTTGGGGTTATGGATTGAGAGATCTCAGAGAACGTGGGACCAGTCAACGGAGCACTCCACAGAGGCACCGTTTTCCCCGGTGATCTGGACGAGGCCATCACCAGCTGGAGCGATCGAGGCGACGCTGCCGAAGCCTGCCGGCACTGCGGCAACGGCTTGGACAATGAAAAGGGCTGTTGTTTCCTCCGACTTGAACTCCCGCACGGTTGGAATCCCCGGCAGGGCCTCCTCGCGCGAACGGGTGACACTGTCGCAGAAGTGCGAACAGACTTCCTCGATGCCGATGCGGCCGAAGTGCCGTCCCTCCCACGGCGCGCCGTCGCGGCCGCCATTCGACATCCAGAACAGGGTCGCGGGAAAGTCCTCGGGGTTCTTCAGCGAGAACCAGACATAGCCATCCATCACCACCGCCGACCAGGCGAATGGCTGCTCGTCGCTCGCCGGCTCGTTGACCATCATCACCAGATCCTCGAAACCCTTGCGGCTCGGCCAGCGGGTCAGATCGGTCGTACCGCCAGCGGCGAGTTCGACCGCTTCGAGCGAATCGAAGGTCGCACCGTCCTTCAGACACTGGCGCTCGCCCGCATCCGGATTGGAAAAGACGCCCTGGTAAACCGATCCCCAGCGGAAGGGCGATACGCTCACTCGCGCCGATCCCTCGGCCATCGACGAGCAGTCGAGGATCGGATGATTGCCGTAGCTCCATTTGCCGTCCAGATCTGAAATACGAAACTCATAGTAGATCGCGGAATGTCCCGGCACGAGTCGATACTCCTTCTCAACCTTCGCGCCACTGTCACCCGTCTTCATCCCGATGATCAAACGGCCACCTTCCTGATCAACCTCGAACCAATCCGCATTTGCAGGATCACCATGAGGAGGACCATCATCCTGAGGACCGAACGGCAGACAGAAAAAGTCACCGCGTAGCACCTTCAACAGAACCGGAAGCGAGGCATCCACCTCGTCAGGCTCCCAAGGCGATAGCGAATACGGCCGCACACAGCGCTCGCCAAGACGAAACTCCGCCGTGTTCATCCCACCCGTCATCGAGACATCAAGCGTCACCAGATCACTGGTGAGCTTCCAAACCTCTACTCCATGAATCCGTTCCATCATTCAAGCCTTTGGCATCCAACCACGACTGACGTAGTTATTCAGTATGCGAGTGACCTTAGCAAGCCCATCGGCAACCACCTGAGTGTAGTCCCGACCATCCAGCGTATCGACTCCATGACCCGGATCAAGCGCTCGCAACGCGGCGAGCCCATCGTCTTCATGGTGGAACATTTCGACAGCAACTTGACTCAGCCCACCCGTCCGGGCTGCCGCGCCTAACAGTGCCGCCACCCAACCATCATCAGTCGAAAGGCAACCTCGGGTCGTCTTCGCCGAGGCATGCATCATGCCCAAGCCACCGGCTGCCGCGATTTCGGCGATCAGTTTCTCGTTCGCAGGGATGTCCAATACCGAATCGCCGCAATGCGCGGCATCCACCAAACAACGGAAAAACGGTTTCCCTAGCTCATCATTCGCCATCTTCACCCACGACCAAAGACGCCCGAGGTCGGTAAAGGTCTGAAATTCGCCGGGGCGCAAAAATTCGATGTCCCAGCATTGCACGCTGGAGTCCTCAAGTCCGGCCTCACGGTAGGCCCTTCTGTGGACCTTGACGGTCTGAGCCACGGCCGCATCAAAATCCGCGCCGTTCTTGGGAATCGCGCCCGGCTGCATCCACTGCTCGATCGAAGTCGATGCCAGATGGGTAATTCCAAGCTCCTTGGCAGCTGCGAGCGTCGGCAGCAGTTGCGCAATGGTGGCATCCTCATCCGCCGGGTCCATGGGATCCACCCCACCGACCATGATCACCAGATGCACGTTCAGCCCCAATGCCCTCAGCTCCGCAACTTGAGCAGGGTATTCATCAGCGCGAGTTCCAGGAAAAACGGAAATCTGCACCATGTCCACCTTCACCCGGGATCGCTCCATGACCTCACGCACTGCCGCAACGACCACAAACTCCCCTGACTTCGTCCGGGGAAGGCGACCGTCAGCTTCAGGCACAAGCCCACCAACAAATTTTGCATGAGTCGGCACAAAACCCAATTCCACAGGTGCCTTCAGAGTGATGTCTTTTTCCATGAGTTTTGGACGCTAGAAAAACCTATTAGCTTACTGGAGCAAGCCATCTTGTTTGTCATCCGTTTTCTCGGAGAGTGACGTCGATGCGCCAAAGACCCAAGTTCAACCCACAAAACCTCATTCCCGACCTCATGAAAATGCTCGCTCTCATCGCCGCTCTCGCCCTGCCGGCCAACGCCACCAACATCATTTTCATGATGGCCGACGACCTTGGCTACATGGACGTCGGCTTTAACAACCCCGAAAGCTTCTACGACACGCCAAACCTCAACCAGTTGGCCACCCAGTCGATGCGCTTCACCGCAGGCTACGCCGCCTGCCCGGTCTGCTCGCCGACCCGCTCCTCGATCCTGACCGGCCAGTACCCCGCACGAACCCGCAACACCGACTACTTCGGCGGCCCGAACGAATTCATGGTCATCCCCAAGGACTACGACCCTGGAAAAGACGGCAAATTCGGCGGGCGCGCCAATTACCCCGTCCTCCCCGCCCCTTACATCGGGAAACTCGACGCCGCCCACACCACCCTCGCCGAGGCTCTCAAAGCCCATGGCTACGCCACCATGCACGCCGGAAAATGGCATCTCGGACCCAAAGGATCATGGCCCGAAGACCACGGATTCGACGTCAACATCGGCGGAACCGAACGCGGCGGCCCCTACGGCGGGAAGAAATATTTTTCCCCCTACGGAAATCCCAACCTCCCCGACGGACCCGACGGCGAGCACCTTCCCGACCGACTCGCCACCGAAGTCAGCAAATTCATCAGCGAGCACAAGGACGGCCCCTTTTTCGTCTACCTGCCCTTCTACTCCGTCCACACGCCGCTCATGGCACCCGAGGATCTCGTGAAAAAATACGAAGCCAAACGCGAGAAACTCGGCCTCAAGGCAGCCTTCGCCCCCGAGCCTCCCCGGGAAAACCGCACCATCCAGCAACACGCGGTCTACGCCGGCATGGTCGAAGCCATGGACAACGCCGTCGGCAAAGTCCTCAAGGCGCTCGACGACAACGGCATCGCCGACGACACCATCGTCATCTTCTTTTCAGACAATGGCGGCCTCTCGACCTCCGAAGGCTCCCCCACCAGCAACCTCCCCTACCGTGCCGGAAAGGGCTGGATGTACGAAGGCGGCATCCGCGAACCGCTGATCGTCCGTTGGCCGAAAACCATCAAAGGCGGCACCGTTTGCGACACCCCCGTCATCTCCACCGACTTCTACCCCACCCTGCTCGAAGCCTGTGGACTCGACCCGCTTCCCGAGCAGCACAAGGACGGCGTCAGCTTCGTCGAGCTGCTCAAGGACCCGAAAGCCGAGCACCCGCGCGCGCCCCTGTTCTGGCACTACCCGCACTGGGGAAACCAAGGCGGCATCCCCAGCTCCGCCATCCGCGAGGGCAACTGGAAGCTCGTCGACAACTACTGGAAAAAAGGCATCGAGCTCTTCGACCTCAGTAACGATCCCGGCGAGCAGCACAACCTCGCCGCAAAGAACCCGGAAAAAGCCGCCGCCCTGAAAGCCAAGCTCGATCAGTTCCGCAAAGACACCGCCGCCATCGCCCCAGCGCCGAATCCGAAGGCCAAAAAGAACTTCAACAAGTGGTAAGCCCGTAGGGAAAGCGGCTTTGTAAGCCGCCCGCCAAGTTATAGGAGAAGCTCATGAAAATTTACCATATGGAGATATGGAGCAAACCCAATCGTGGTTACCTATGTCAGTCCAAGGTCGTCGCAGTGAAGGGAAGGCCACTCTGATTTCCGAGTCCGAAGCGAATTCCCAACCCCTATCGTAGCTGCGCCCATCTCCGCCGCTTTTGAAGTCCAGTCATGCGTTGGTTACCAGCTCGTGCTCTGCCCCAGAACCTAATCAATGAAAGTTAGAATGTTAAGGATGGACCCAAGCTAGCCCCAATGCCTTTAGGGAAAGGTGGTGATTTCAAATGTATAGTCGCCTTCATTTGACTCATTAGCCGTTAGTCGGGGCCAACTGGAAACCGGTTGGCGGATCTTGCGGGGACAGTTTCGCTTTCGTCTTGGAGCCGTCGCCTGC
>CAZVMS010000329.1:0-31074 GCA_964628795.1 uncultured Haloferula sp.
TCAGGGTGCTGGGCCATTTTTCCCAGTGAAAGGCGCTGCGCACCTCCCGCAAGCCCTCGGCACCCTCTGCAGACCGCCCGCTTCAACTAAAAATTCGAAAATCACCCTGCCCGAATGGCTTTTCGAATAGGGTCTAGCACGAATTCCTTGGCCCTCAACCCCAAGAACACCGTCATACCCTCCAACAAGCGTCGTAAAACCTCATAAAATCGCAAAGGTCCCGCCGCCGCACGACGTATGCCTGTGACCACAAAACACCATGATCAAGCCACTCCTCGTCCTGCTTTCCGCCATCACCTCGTTCGGCATCGCCGCCGAGGCCCCTCGTCCGAACATCATCCTGATCATGGCAGACGACCTCGGTTTCTCCGACATTTCCTGCTACGGCTCGGAAATCCAGACCCCGAATCTCGACACCCTCGCCAAAGAAGGGATGCGCTTTTCTCAGTTCTACAGCACCGCCAAGTGCCACTCATCGCGCGTCTCGCTGCTCACCGGGCTCTACTGCAATCAGGCCGGCAGCGAAACACTCTCCCGCGGTGCCACCATTGCCGAGGCCCTCGCTCCATCCGGCTACCACACCATGATGGTCGGAAAATGGCACCTCACTAAGCAACCGACCGACTTCGGATTCCAGCGCTACTGGGGCCATCTCTCCGGAGCCACCAATTTCTTCACCGGCGACAAGACCTTCCGCCTCGATGGCAAGGAATGGCAGGTCCCGGAAACCCTCAATGGCAAACCTTTCTACACCACCACCGCCAACATCGACTTTGCCAATCAGTTCATCGACGAGCACCTGAGCTCGCCCGCCAAAAAAGATCCCTTCCTCCTCTACGTGGCCTTCAACGCCCCTCACTACCCGCTCCAAGCCCCCAAGGAGGCGGTCCAAAAACAGAAGGGCCGCTACGACGAGGGCTGGGACGTGCTGCGCGAGCGACGCTACCAGCGCCAGATGGAATCCAAGCTTCTGACAGAAACTTACAAGCTCTCCGCGCGCCCCGATCACGTGCCCGCCTGGAACTCCCTTGCAAAAGACGATCAGCAATGGGAAGCACGCCGCATGGAGGTCTTCGCCGCCATGATCGAGATCGTCGATGAAAACGTCGGACGGCTCGTCGCCCACCTCAAGCAGAAGGGCGTCTACGAAAACACGTTGATCCTCTTTTGCAGCGACAACGGTGCCTGCCCCTTTGATCGCACCCGAGGAAAAGACAAAGAACCCTGGGACCCCGCATCCTACTGGTGCTACGACACCGGCTGGGCCCACATGGGCAATACCCCGTTCCGGCTCTACAAGCAGAACCAGCATCAAGGCGGCATCAGCTCGCCAATGATCGCCAAAGTTCCGAGCTCTTTCCCGTTCGACGCACCAGGCAGTGTCATCACCGAACCCAGCCACCTCATCGACTTCATGGCGACCTTCCTTGAAATCAGCGGAGCCAAGTATCCCGAGAAGCTCGGCACCCGAGCTATCGACCCACTTCAGGGCAAATCGCTCCTACCAGTCCTCCAAGGCAAAACCCGCACGCCTCACGACCAGCTCTACTTCCACTTCGGCACCGACCGTGCCCTGCGCCAAGCCGACTGGAAGTTGGTCTCCGCCAAAGGTGGACGCTGGGAGCTCTACAACCTCAAAGCCGACCCCACCGAACTCAACGACCTCGCCAAACAGAACCCCGAACGCGTCGACCAAATGAGCACCGAATGGTTCCGCATCGCCCGCGACGTCGAGCGCCTTCCCAAAAACCAGCTCAAGCCCGCAAAAGACAAACTCACCCCGCTTTTCTCGGAAAAGAAATCTCACCCAAGGAGCAGCGAATTGAGTCGCTAAGCAAACACCCATCCTCCCGAATCCAAAATTCCGCAGAAGTCCGTAAGAATCAAAACGCCATCGTGATTCATTTTTTTCACCAAGGCTGAAACATCCGGCGAACCACCGGGGTAGTCTCTCACCAATTGGATGATCTTTAAGTTATCCAAAATATTCCTTTTCGGCGCGTCCTTTTGGACTTAGCCTAGAAGGGGAGTTAACACTACCATCAAAGCCATGATGAATCCATCCACAAAAGCACTACTACTCGGTCTCGCCGTTGCGATGACCCCCGTCCTAAGAGGCGATCAACCGACCGCGCAAGCGGACGTCGCGGCCAAGGCCGATAAAACCACCAAGATGCTCGGTGCCAGTTTCGACTCACTTGCCAAGGTGCTCGAAGAATCCAAGCACAAACTCGCGGAAGCTGAAGCCCAGCGCGTACTCGCCGTCGACGAACTCGACGCCCGTCGCCAAGCCCACGCCGAAACCCAGCGCGAACTTGCCGATCTGAAAAAGCAACTTGCTGCCACTCAGAAGAGCGAAGCCAACTGGAAGAGCCAGTCCGAAAAACTCACCAAGAAGCTCGGGGCCGGTGAAGAAGCTCACGCCAACCTCGCCAAGTTCCGTGACCAAATGGCCGATACCCTCAAGGAATTCTCATCCCTTCAAGGTGACATCGCCAAGGTCCGCACTGAGCTCGAAGCACCCGCCGAACGGGTTGCCCTCCGCCAGCAGAACGAAAAACTGAGCGCCGCCAAGGCACAGCTTGAGAAAGCCCTTAACGAAACACGCACCCAGCTCGCCTCCGAGCGGAAGAGCCACGACCAAACCCGTGACCAGCTCAGTGCCAGCCAGCGTCAAGGCGACATCCTCAAGAACGCCCTCGCCGAAGCGACCAAGTCCAACGAAGCCCTGACTGCCCAGCTTGAAGAAAGCCAACGCAATCTAAGTGCCTCCAAAGCAATGACTCACGAGGCCGTCCAAAACGTCGCCGTCATTGAGAAAGTCGCGGAAAGACTCCAGCACGAGCACTCGGATATGAGCAAATCGCTCGCAGTCGCTGAGCTTACCACCAAGGAGACCCTCGGAAAACTTTCAGGCGTCGAAGCCGCCCGCAAAGACGCCGAAGGCAAGGTCGGTCAGCTCTCCGCCAAACTCGAGAGCACCAACGCCATGGTCACCGCGCTCCAGCGCGAGAAAACCGAACTCAGCCAGACCGTCGCGAAGACCAGCACTGCCCTGAAGACGACTCAGCAGCAACTCGAAGCCACCAAGCTTCAAGCCACTCAGCAGATCGAAGCCACCAAGGCCCAAGCCGCCCAACAAGTCGAAGCCACCAAGGCCCAAGCCACCCAGCAGATCGAAGCTTCCATGGAACAAGCCGCCCAGCAGCTCAAAGCCTCCATGGCTCAAGCCGCTCAGCAGAAAAAGGAGAGCGACCAGACGGTCGCCGCCCTCACCGAGAAGCAGCAGCAGACCGAGAAGTCCCTCGCCGCCCTCCGGACCGAAAAGGCCCAAGTGCAGCAGGCCCTTCAGGAAAAGACTCAAAGTGCTGAAAAGCAGCTCACCGGCCTGCGCCAGGAGCTTGAAAAATCAAACGCCTCGTTGGCCACCCTCCAGAAGGACACCACCGAGCTCCGCAAGATTTCCGCACTCGCCAACGATCGCCTGAAGCAGACCAAGGAACAGATCAAAGCCGCTCAGGAAGAGAAGCAGGTCCTTCGCGAAGCCCTCAAAAAGCGCGAATCCGAAATCGCCCAGCTTCAAGCCCACATCAACAAGGAGCACTCCAAGGAGACCGCTAAAGTCGACGAAGTCGACGAATAAGCCTCCCCGGTTTTTCACCCAAGCCGCACTTCCGAAAGGGAGCGCGGCTTTTTTGTGACCCCATTTCTCACCCCCTCTTCCCGTAAAAACCACGCCCAGCGGCTTTGTTGGAGCAGTGAAACTCATTCGTCGAATCCTCGCCGGCGCACTCGTCCTCACTCTCCTATTCCTGCGTTTCACTGGGCGGCTTCTGTGTCCCAATCCCTTAATCGACCGCAAGAAAGAGAATCTCTGACTTCAATCATCCTACTTGCGGCAATACGGATCCCCACTACTTTGGCCGCCATGAAACTCCTCTTTACCCTCTTCGCCGCCTCCACACTAATGACCACCGCCGCTGACATTTCCAAGATCCCCTTCAAAACCATCTCGGAAAAGGACACCTCTCTCGCCGACTACAAAGGCAAGGTCGTGCTGGTCGTGAACACCGCCTCGAAATGTGGCTTCACCAAGCAATACAAAGGCCTCGAAAGCATTTACCAGAAATACCAAGGCAAGGGCTTCGTCATCCTTGGCTTCCCCTGCAACGACTTCGGAGCTCAGGAACCCGGCAGTGCCGAAGAAATCCAGAAGTTCTGTGAAACAAAATATGACGTCAGCTTCCCGCTGATGGCCAAGGTCCATGTGAAAGGCAAGGAGCAGCACCCGCTTTACACCGCCCTGACCGGCCCAAACGGAGCATTCCCTGGCGACGTGACCTGGAACTTCGGAAAATTCCTCATCGGCAAGGACGGCAAACCAATCGCCCGCTTCGAACCCAAGCAAACGCCAGAAAGCGAGGAAATTGTTGGAGCGATTGAAAAGGCCCTTTGAACACTCCGGTGCAGGTTCCCGAAATGATTTACCAAGATCCAAGAGATCACAGGACGTCGCTCGTCCCCTTTTTCGACATCACTGAAGGCTTGTCGAATGGCTCCAAGCCTTCAGAATCCGCCCGCCCGGCGGCAATTGTCGAAATTGTCACAAAACGGCAAAAAACTCACGCATTCTGACGGACAATTCAGAAAGAGTGCGGAGCGGACCACGTAAACTTCCACAACGATTTGCCACTCTTCAGAACCATGAGCACCTCAGAAAAAACAGATACCCTAGCCCTCACCTACGGCGCGCTCCTCGCTCGTCTCTGGCTCGCTGCCCGTGCCATCCAGACCGGGATCGAAAAATTTGCCACCACCACCGAGATCGAACGTCTAACGCTCGTCGATGGCAAGCCGAACGATTACGGATTAATGGAGACGGTGACCGTCAAGGCCTACGCCTTAGACGCCTATAAGGGCATCCCCGATGGCCTCAAGGCCACCTTCTCCGATCAGCCGATGATTCCTGGATTCATGCTGCCGATCTACAATGCAGTCCTTGGGCCTGCACTGATCATCCTCGGCCTCACCATCCTCCTCGGAATCGCCAGCCGTACCTCGCTCCTCGCGCTCGGCCTTCTCTACATCAGCCTCACATGGGGCCTGATCCTTCTAGGCGAGCCAGGAAACTCTGGCGTTGCATGGCTCGGCACTCACATGCTGCTCATCATCGCCGCCCTCGCACTCCATCGCCACAACTGCTTCTGCATCCTCAAGAAGTGGTAAACTCCGAACTGTGAACACCATGAGTCAGGAACCAAGCACACTCGATCGCCGAACTTTCCTCACCCGCGCCGCTGGTGCCGGGATGGTCCTCGGCGCACCCGGCCTCCTCAGAGCTGCGGACCCCAGCTCGAAAGACACCATCCACGTCGCCCTCATCGGCTTCGGAAAACAGGGTGAAGTCCTCTTCAACTGCCTGCGAAACATCCCCGGCCTCCATTTCCAAGCTGTCTGCGATATCTCCGACTGGAACCGCAAGAAGGGCATGAACCAAGTCCGCGCGCTTCAAGGAGAAATCCCGAAAGGCTACGTCGATATCGACGAGATGCTCGCCACCGAGAAAGGTCTCGATGCCGCTGTCATCGCCACACCTGACTTCTGGCACTCGCCGCACACCGTGAAATGCCTCGAAGCCGGGCTGAACGTTTACTGTGAAAAGATGATGTCGAACACCATCGATGGCGCACGCGCGATGGTCCACGCCATGGAAAAATCCGGCAAACTCTGCCAGATCGGTCACCAGCGCCGGAGTAACCCACGCTACCGCTACACCAAGGATCAGCTCATCAGCGGCCAGAAAATCTGCGGCCAGATCACCAACATCAACGCCCAGTGGAACCGCTCGCTGGGAGCCTCCCAGGACATCGGCGGTGAAAAGCTTTCCAAGAGCATCATCGTTCCCGACGAAGTCCTCAACAAATACGGTTTCAAGGACATGCACCAGTTCATGAACTGGCGCACCTACCTCGAGCTCTCCGGTGGCCCGATCTCGGACCTCGGTGCTCACCAGATCGACATCTTCGGCTGGTTCCTCGACTCCCAGCCGACAGCCGTCTACGCCTCCGGCGGAAATTCCTATTTCAAGGACCGCGGGCACTTCGACAACGTTATGTGCATCTTTGACTTCGACACTCCCGAGGGTGAAGTCCGCGCCTTTTACCAAGTCCTCACCACCACCAGCGCGGGTGGCGGCTTCTGGGAAAGCTTCATGGGCACCGAAGCCACCATCAAAATCTCGGAAATCGCCGCGAACTCCGCCATCTATCGCGAAGACGGCGCCCCGCAATGGGACGACCTCGTGAAGAAGGGCTACCTCAAGCGCAAGCCCGCACCGCCAAAGCCAGAAGCCTCCGCCGATGCCGTCGCCTCCTACGCCTCGGCCGCACCGGAAGAATTCGAACTCCCCGGCGGCTTCAACAAGCCCGCCCACCAGCCGCACCTCGAGAACTTCTTCGCCGCCGTCCGTGGCGAAGCCTCCCTCAACTGCGATGCCCGCCACGCCTTCGAAAGCGAAGCCCCCATTTACTGGGTCAATCCTTCCGCCCTCGAAAAGCGCCGTATCGAATTCACCGAAGAACACCTCTCCGTCTAATATGGAGAAGGGGTTTTTTAACCCCTTCATCCCCAACTAAATGTATCACCATCTCAAAATGAAAGTATCCAAGATCCTCGCACTCATCGGCCTTCCTGCCGTCCTCATCATCTCCAGCTGCAAGTCAGAAAGCGGCGGAACAGCTGACTCAGATGGCGCAGCTCCAGCCGGTGGCGCAGCTCCAGTCGGCGGCGTCGAAGGCGGCGTCCCGCTCGTCAGTGAACTCCCTCCTGAACTCATCGAAGGCACCCCTGTCGCGATGAAGGTCCCGAACCTTCTCCAAGCGCCAACTGCTGCCCCTGAGTTCCGCGTTCCAGAAGGCACCGAACTCCTTTCCGCAGGTAAGAAGGTCACCGCCAGCGACGACCTCCCCCTCATCGGCGAGCTCGACCTCATCACCGATGGCGATAAGGAAGCCGGCGAAGGCTACTTCGTCGAAATCCTCGACGGCCTCCAGTGGGTCCAGATCGACCTCGAAAAGAGCGCCGAAATCAGCGCCATCTGGGTCTGGCACTTCCACTCCCAGAAGCGTGCCTACAACGACGTCATCGTCCAGATCTCCGACGATCCTGAGTTCAAAACCGGTGTCACCACCGTCTTCAACAACGACTACGATGACTCCTCAGGCCTCGGCAAAGGTAGCAACCAACCCTACGTCGAAAGCCGCTTCGGGCACATCATCGATGGCAAAGGTGCCAAGGGCCAATACGTCCGCCTTTACAGCCAAGGCAACACCTCCAACGACATGAACCACTACATCGAAGTGGAAGTCTACGGAAAGGCAGGCTAAGCCCCATCGGGAAGTGGCTTTGTTGGGCCGCCCCGAATCACCTTCAAGGCCGGTCCTCTCATGGGGCCGGCCTTTTTCGTCGGTCTCATTTGATTCCATCAGAACGAATAACGACAAATCAGTTTACGCGATTGAATCCATCAGGCTTAAAGCCTAACCTCAGGTCCAACACTCGATTTTGTATGGTGCTTATCGATTCTCCGCCCAAGTAATTCGGGGGGGGCAGTTTTCGAATTCCAGAATTGACTAGACCAATACCACGTGTTCAAAAGAACAGATGAAAAAAATCAGCAAATTGAACCCGCCTAAACACCCTCTTACGTGCATCGAGATTTGTTCCGGAGCCGGTGGGCAGGCGCTCGGTTTAGAGCGAGCAGGTTTCGAAGCATTGGCACACGTCGAATACGATCACCACGCTTGTAACACCTTGCGACTGAATCGGCCAAACTGGAATGTAATCGAAGGTGATGTTCGAGACTTCACAGCAAAGAAATTCAAAGACGTCGACCTATTGGCTGGCGGCGTTCCCTGCCCTCCATTCTCAAAGGCTGGGAAACAGCTTGGAAAGAATGATGAAAGAGACCTATTTCCTGAAGCCCTTCGACTAGTCGATGAGTGTCGCCCCAAGGCCGTAATGCTTGAAAACGTTCGCGGTTTCCTTGATGCGGTGTTCACTGATTATCGCATCAATCTCAAGAAGCACCTCAAGGCGTTGGGGTACGAAACCAGCTGGCACCTCCTTAACGCCTCGGATTTTGGGGTACCTCAACTACGACCGCGAGTTGTCGTAATTGCCATTCGATCAGACTACGCTGGCCATTTTTATCCTCCAATTCCTCTTACTGACGGGCTTCCTACAAAAACCGTAGGTGAAACCCTCGCTGACTTGATGGCAGAGAATGGCTGGGAAGGGGCATTCGAATGGGCCTCGAACGCAAACGAAATAGCCCCGACGTTAGTGGGAGGCTCAAAGAAACATGGAGGCGCAGATCTCGGTCCCACAAGGGCCCGGAAAGCTTGGGCCAGCCTTGGGGTCAATGGAAAATCCTTGGCGGATGCGGCTCCACCCAAAGGTTTCGAAGAAATGCCTCGATTAACCCTCAGAATGACGGCGAGGATTCAAGGATTTCCAGATGAGTGGCAGTTCTCTGGGGGCAAAACAGCGGCCTATCGCCAAATTGGAAATGCCTTCCCCCCACCAGTCGCTAAAGCCGCTGCGGAGAGAATCAAAGAAGCTATTACCACAAAGGCCAATGCCCGCTACGCTTGATTCTGCTCGCAAAGCTCTCTTCGCCGGACTTGCTGAAAAGGTTCTAACTTTCGCCCCCTATCAAGTTGGGAAAGGCAAAAACAAAAAGAGCGTCATCGCAGCTAGCAACGCTGATTATGGAAACCGTGCGAGCCTCGAAATATCGAACGCGGTTGTGGAGTCTATCGTCGGGAAAAAACAAGCCCCGAAGCTGGCAGGGCAGACTCTTGGTGACCTGTTCGAACGACAAATTGCCGATTATCTTAACACTGCTTTCTTATCTCTAAGTCACCTAAGGCCGGGTAATTGGGAGGTCGCGCAGGTGACCACTCGGTCAGAATCTGCCATCTCTATCTACGAGCAATATTCTCACTTGGGAGACCTTGCAAATTTCTGCATTCAGCACAAGGAGCTGGCAGCATCCCTCGGAAACGATTACACTATCAGTCCGGATGTCATCATAACCCGTGCGCCTGAGCCTGATGAGAGAATCAATCAAGCCGGTGAATACCTAGCACCGGGATTAGCCCAACGAACTCCACTTCGAGCCGAAGTAAACAGTCGCCAGATTCTTCATGCCTGCATTTCGTGCAAATTCACACTGCGCAGTGATAGATCCCAGAATGCCCGGTCTGAAGCACTCAATCTGATCCGCAATCGCAAAGGACGAACTCCGCATATCGTCATCGTTACAGCCGAATGCCTGCCAAGCCGTCTAGCTTCGCTTGCCTTGGGAACCGGAGATATTGACTGCCTCTACCATCTTGCGCTTCCCGAGCTGATCGAGGCCATAGATCGTTTGGACTTCCCCGACTCCAAAGAGATGCTTGAAACAATGATCACTGGGCATCGTATCCGCGACATTTCAGACCTTCCCCTAGATCTCGCCGTATAATGTGCTTCCAACGGAAGCTCCTCCAACGACATGAACCACTACATCGAAGTGGAAGTCTACGGAAAGGCAGGCAAAGCCCCATCGGGAAGTGGCTTTGTTGGGCCGCCCCGAATCACCTTCAAGGCCGGTCCCCTCATGGGGCCGGCCTTTTTTCGTAGCATTATCCCGTGGATGACAGCTTCTCATGTAAAGCCCTCTCTCCGGCCAACGTTCACCTTCATAGCCTCATGAAACTCAACCGCCTCTCCCTCGCCGCCCTCGGTTTCCTTGCCTACTCGCAAGCCTCCGCCGAGCTCACCCTTCCTCATTTTTTCAGCGACCACATGGTCGTCCAGCGGGACAAACCCCTCGTCATCTGGGGCCAGGCCGATCCCGGAAAGGAAGTGAGCGTCAGCTTTGCGGGCGACTCCACCACCATCACCAGCAGCGCCAGCGGCGAGTGGAAGGCCACCCTCAAACCCCGCCCGGCCCAATCGAAAGGCTCGGATCTCAAAATCACCTCCGGTAGCGACTCGAAGACCCTGACCGACGTCCTCGTCGGCGAAGTCTGGTTCGCCTCCGGCCAATCGAACATGGCTTTCAGAGTCTCAGGCAGCCACGAAGCAAAAGCCGACATCGCCGCCGCCGATCACCCGGGTATCCGCGTTTTCCAAGCCAAGCTCACCCCCGCCGCCGAGCCCCAAAGCGACATCGATGGCGCCTGGTTCGTCTCCTCACCCGAGACCGCCGGAGCCTTCACCGCCGTCGGCTACTTCTTCGCCCTCGAGCTCCACCAAGAACTCAAAGTCCCCATCGGCATCATTTCCTCATCATGGGGTGGCAAGCCTGTCCAAACCTTCACCAGCCGCGAAGCCCTCGCCTCCATCCCCGAAGGCAAATCCCAGCTCGCCGCCCATGACCAGGCGATCGCCAGCTTCGACCCCGCCAAAGCGGCCAAACAATACAAAGCCGCCCAAGAGCAGTTCAAAAAGAAGCTCGCCGCATGGCAGGCCAAGCCCAAGGACAAGCGCGGCCAACAACCCCGCGAACCCGTACTCGCTCGCAACCCCGCCTCCACCGAAGGACGCCCGACCGTCCTCTACAACGGCATGATCCACCCCTTCGTCGGCTACCCGATGCGCGGCGCGATCTGGTATCAAGGCGAAGCCAACGCCAAGAGCTCACAATCCTCCGCTGCCTACGGCAAACTCTTCCCCCTCATGATCAACGACTGGCGCAAGCGCTGGAACGACGATTTCTCCTTCCTCTGGGTGCAGCTCGCGAACTTCAAGAAAGTCACCAACGAAGCCGGCCTCGTCGACTCATGGGCCCATCTCCAAGACGAACAACGCAAGACCCTCGCCATGCCAAAAACCGGGATGACCATCATCAACGACATCGGTGACGCCACTAACATCCACCCAAGAAACAAAAAGGAAGTCGGCCGCCGCCTCGCCCTTTGGACCCTCGCCAATGACTACGGAAAAGACATCGTCTTCAGTGGCCCCTTGTACAAAAGCAGCGAAGTCAAAGGCTCCGAGATCATCATCACCTTCGACCAAGCCAAAGGCCTGAAGTCCCGCGACGGCCAGCCACTCAAGCGCTTCGAAATCGCCGGCAGCAACCAAGTCTGGCACTGGGCCGATGCCAAAATCGATGGAGAAACGGTCATCGTTTCCTCCCCCGAAGTCACCGCCCCAAAAGCCGTCCGCTACGCCTGGGCCGCCAACCCCGAAGGTGCCAACCTGATCAACGCCGAAGGCCTCCCCGCCTCCGTCTTCCGCACCGACGATTGGGAGATCAAGTAAGTTCCGAGTATTGTCCCCATCCGAATGCCGCCTACCATCTGCGGCATGCCCCACTCACCAGAACTTCAGTGCCTCGAAATCGGCGCGGCTAAAGCCGACGCCGATCTTTGCGTGATCCTCATGCATGGCCTCGGAGCCGATGGCCATGACTTCGCAGACGTCGCAAGCATGCTCTGCCAAGCCTCCCAACCAAAACGCTGGCGCTTCGTCCTTCCTCACTCCAACGAGATTCCCGTGACCATCAACATGGGTGTCAACATGCCCGCCTGGTACGACATCCTCGACCTCAGCCACCCACGCGAAGTCAACTGGGCAACCGTCGAGACAAGCCAGCGCCAAATCGAAGCACTAATCGCCACCGAGTCCGCCTCGAAGATCATCCTCGCCGGATTCTCTCAAGGAGCCGCCATGGCCCTGCACGTCGGCCTGCGGAATCAGGAAAAAATCGCAGGCGTGCTCGCCATGTCGGGCTACCTCTTGCAATCCGACGCCCACCCGCTACCGCCCAGCAAGGGACCACTACCCATCAGCATTCTCCACGGCAATGCCGATGACGTCGTCCCGATCAAGGCCGCAGAATTGGCCCTGAATGAACTGAAGGACGCCGGCTATTCCCCAAGCTTCAAAAGCTACATCGCCCTCGCCCACTCCGTCTCCCAAGAAGAAGTCCGCGATGTCTTCGAGTGGCTCAACGAACACTGCGCCTGAGCGAGGCCATCACTCACCTACCCGAAAAAACCGGATTAAAGCCCGCATCGATCAAGATGCGTTTCACCTCTTCCCGCTTGTCGCCCTGGATTTCAATGCAGCCGCCCTTCAAGGTCCCTCCAACACCACAAGCCTTGCGTCATTCCCTCCATTTAAGGGTGGATCTCGCGAAGCTCACGCATATTCCCCGGCATGCGAGCCCAGCTCAAAAAAAGAGCGGCCCGACTGACTATCCTTCGGAAAACCCATTAACCTTCGGACAAATCAGCCGGACCGCCTAAGGTGTCACGACAAAAAAGATTAAGCACTCAGCGTGCCAACCCGGCCCTCAATCAAAATTTATGGCTGCTCCAGCATTCACCGAGTCACCTCAGTGCCAATCCCATAGTCCGTAAAGATCTCCAGCAGCAGCGCATGCGGCAGACGGCCATCGACAAAGTGCACCTTCCTCACTCCCGCATTCAGCGCATCCATGGCACTGCGGATTTTCGGAATCATCCCGCCCGAAATCGTCCCATCGGCAAGCAGCTCCTCGGCCTGCTCGCGGTTCACCGACTTGATCAAGGTCGATGGATCCGATGGGTCTTTCATCAGACCGGGCACGTCTGAAAGATACACCAGCTTCGTCACCCGCAGTTCTTTCGCCAAGGCGGCGGCGGCCAGGTCGGCATTGATGTTGAGCGGCTTGCCGGTCGATAGCTCGGATGCCAGCGGCGAGATCACCGGCACGATCGATGCTTTGTGCGCGGAGTCCATCTGCCCGAGCTGACAGCCCACGACTTCACCGACCCGCCCGATGTCCACCAGGTTCCCATCGGCATCCTTGATCTTCATTTTCTCGCCGAGAAAAACATCCGTGCCGGGAATCCCGGTCGCCTTCCCTCCAAACTCACGGATCATCTGCACGAGGCCGGGGTTGATCTCGTTGGAGAGCACTTTTTCAACGATCGAAATCGCCTCATCCGTCGTCCGGCGAAAGCCGCCGACAAACTCCGCTTCGAGCCCGGCTTCCTTCATCGCCGAGGAAATCGCCTTGCCGCCCCCGTGGACGATGATCGGATTGATACCGGCAACTTCGAGAAAAACGACGTCACGCATCACTTTCCGGACTAAATCCGGATCTTCCATCGCCGAACCACCCATCTTGATGAGAAAGGTCTTTCCGCGAAAAGCCTGCAAATACGGCAGGGCTTCGATCAGGGCTTCGGCTTTCTCGGTCGGTTGCTGGAGGCTCATGGCGTGCCATGTAGTAAGGAGAGGGGACACTCTTGTCCACCTCAACGCTTCTTGCGTTTCTTCTTCCTCGCCGGCTTCGCCGCCGCATCCACCCCATCCACCGACTTGGCCCGCACCACTTCGATCTTCCCGCTGCTGTCCGTCATCACCACCATCAACAGCGCCACCATGGGCACCATTTGAAAAGCCAGCGGCAACGGGGCCAGCGAGAAAAACCGGATGACGATCGTCAGCAGCAGCGCGACCGCCACACCAAGGGAAGCCGCCTGAAGCATCCGCCCGAGCACCCCGCGCGCCCGCAGCATCCAGGCACCGAGCAAAGCCAACGACACCAGCGCTACCATTTCCCCAATCGGCCCCGGTCGCGGCACGGGTATGGCGGCAATTCGGCGAGGTGCATTCCGAACTACCGAATCGATCCGTGGCAGCGCCTCTCCCCACTCCCGCTCGAACTTGCTGGCCCCGAGCCGGCGATCCACCAAATAAACCGGCGCACCCTTCGCCCCGAATCCCTCCGGCAGCGTCTTGCTGATGACCGCCGTCGCCGGAGCCCTCATCGGCTCCGGCTTGGCCTCAGACAGCTTGATCCGCCCACGGAAATCGATCGGAATGCGCGGGCCATCCGCCCCGAGACGGATCTCATTTCCCGCCTCCACCGCCACCTGATCCAGCGGCACGCCCAGCCGCACGATCGCCGAAGCGAGCGGCAGCGAAAACACCACCCGATCGTCCCAGCGCGCCAAAAGATACGCCCGCTCGTTCTCGTCATCCTCATTGCCTAGGATCGTGAATCCCGCCCGCGTCTGCTCGCCACCAAACTCCGAAGAATTCCCCGGCAAGCTATTCACCACCGGCAGCTTACTACGATCCCCGCCAACCTCTGCGTAAGCGATCGAGCACAGCTGAAACGGCACCGGCACCGGCTCGCCCACCGTGTCGTTGTTCAGCTGAAAACCGAGCACCGTGCCGTCCATCTCATCCATCATCGCGCGCATCGCCTCCAGCGCCAAAGTATCCGGCTCCTTCCACCCCAGCGGATACCCAATCCCGAAATGCTCCACCCCGTCCGCCTTCAGTCGCGAAAACACCACCGCCAGATCCGTCGGCACCGGCGGACTCGCCTCGAAGTATTTCCCCTGATCATCGTCGAGAAAAAGCAGCCCCGCCGCTGGCACATCCTCAGGCTTCGCCATTTCCTCGGTCCGCCGCGGATCCTCGTGAGATCCTTTCCCAACCACCGCATCACCTTTCCCGGAAAGGATTCCGAACCACTTCCGATCCGCCTTTTCCAGGAACCCGATCTTCGGCGTGATCGCCAACAGCAGCAGCCCAACGCTCAAGGAAGCGACGGCGGCAGCCATGCGATGATGTTCCGTGCGGATCACCCCTTCAACGAACTCGGAATCCCACCCCGTGAAAAGCAGCGAGTGCGCCCTCACTCATCATGCAAAAGCCTCCGCCTTCTCGATCACCGGCGCCAGCAACTCCTCGAACTCCGTTCCCTTCGTCACCACCCCGAGCATCTTCGCCGCCACCGGCACATGCTGGCGATACCACTCGTCCCCCTGCTTCGTAATGATTTTCCCATACGCTCCCATCGCCTGCATCAGCCGCTGCGTCGCGCACTCATGGAAAATCTGCGGCACCGGACGCTCCTCGGAAATCTCCTCCCACAGCGCCAGCAGCTTCTCCCGCTCCTCATCCGAGTGAGCCATGTAGGGATCAAAAACCAGCGACGCCAGATCATACTCCTGCCGACCCCGGCGCATCCCCTGGAAGTCGATCCAGTAAGCCACCTTCCCCTTGATCATGAAGTTCTGTGACTGGAAATCCCGGTGCACCAGATGCCGCGCACCGCTGCCAAGCCGCTTCGCCAACCCCGCAAACTCGGACGACTCACGCAGCTCCGAAGAATCCATCTCCAGCAAACCATCCACGAGATAATCGAAAAAATACTCCTGTTCCCAGCGATACATCTTCTCATCGAACTGCGGGCTGAACTCCACATCCTTCGCCGCACGCGTGTAGAAAAGCTTGTCGAGTTGCTGCAGCGCCGAGCGATAAAACGGCTCCCGCTTTTCGAAAGGCTGATCCTTCATCGAGAGCAAATCCGTGTCACCAAGGTCCTCGACCAGCGCCACCCGCCATCTCTTGTCGCAGTAGTAAATCTCCGGCACATGGATTTTCGACTTCGTCAAAAACTCCGAAACCGCAGGATAGAAATCATTATCAGGCCGATCGTCCGTCCAATTGATCCCGATAAAAGGGTCTCGGCCCTCTGTTTTCACCCGTACGATCGTCCGTCCGGAAGCCCCGCGTTTGATCGGTTCGATGGTGATTCTCACCATCGGATCGACCTCAAGGTATTGGCGGACGGTAGTTAGAATGGTTTCGGCGGACATCGTGGCGGGAGATTCCAGCCCCCACCCCACCCCGACAAGGGGAAACTGCCCTAAAAGACCCAGGCCATCCTCCCCCGGGGCTTAAAAAGCCCCGCTCCTTGCTCTCAACTCCCTCGATATTTCCAAGCCCAAAGCTTGCAAGCAACCTACCCCACATCACTCTGGCCGAATGTCGTGGGATATCCTCCGCTACTCCAAAGAACTTGCCGAAGAACGAGCCATCCAAGGCCGCACCTACTTTCCTCAGGGATTCGTCTTACGAACCGTGACGTCGTCGATGTAGAACCCGAGGTAGGCACCGTTGCCGCCTTGAAAGCGGAACTCAAGGTAGACATCCAATCCGGCTCCGGCGGAGATGTCCAGTGGACCATAGTTGCTCCAGCTACTGGTGGTTGGCACCGCAATCGGAGTGAAAGCCGCGATCGGATTGTCCGTTCCGACCTCTCGCACCAGCACTTCCAGGGTGTCGCCAGCTGCAACATCAACTGCCGCTGCAAAATTCAGCACGGCACCCGCCGCACCCACAAGGCTGATGTTCGGAGATCGCAGAATGGAGTTGCTGGAGGGAGTGATGAGACCAAAGGGTGCGGTTCCTCCGACACCAAGGATGGTGCCCCAGCAATTGGCCGAGCCTCCATTCCCCGCGATGATCTCTAAATCGAAGTTATTATACGAATTCGGCGTCCCGTACTCCCAATCATTGGGCGAGCCGGTCGGGATAAAGCCACCGTCACCGTTCTCGAAATTCTCCGAGAAAATGAGCCCATTGTTCTGGTTCACTCGGAGGAACAAAGAGGGAGCATCAACCAGCCCCGGGCTCAGAGTCACACCCACCGTCTCGATCCCATTCGCATCAGGTCCAGCGGAATCATCCACGATAGCCCCAGCATCGACGGTCCACATCTCGAGATCGAAAGAGGTCTCGATATCTGTGAACAGCCCAGTCAGCGCATTGTCACGACGAGTGAAGCTGAAAGTCCCAGTTTCCCGATCGAATGGAACGACGATCGGGCTGACCGAAGCGGAATCCGTCGGATTGAGCCCGAACAGGCGTTCGTCGCCGTTGGTTACTCCATCACCGTCGAAGTCGGCGTCCGGGTCGCTGAGGTCGGTGCCGGGATAGAGGTCGGCCCACGCATCGTAGTCGCTCGTCGCAATCACGCCGGTCACCACGAAGCGGTCGAACCGGGTGTCGTCGCTCGAATTCGACTGCACGCTGAGGTAGTTCTCGTCGGTGCCGCTCCAAGTGGTCGAGCCCGAGTACTGCGAGACTCCGTTGAGGAATACCTCATAGTTCAGCGCCTTGCCGGCAACCGTGTCCTCGCAGGTGAAGGTCGCCGAAAGAACACCGACCCCGGTGGTGGTGGCCACATAACCCAGGTCGGTCGCCCCCTCGAACACCTTGATTCCGCGGGTGCCGCCAATGTTGTCCAGATAGACCGCAACGTCAGCGACATTGCCGACGGTCGCAGCATCCGCCTCACCCGAGATGTCGGCCAGGGTCTGGCCCACCCGGAAACCGGTCAAACGGCCATCGCCAGCGGAATTCTGGGCGCTGATGTCCAAACTGACCGTGAACTCACTCAACCCGGAGAAGTTGTGCTCCAACCAGGCCCAGGAGCCGTCGTTGCCAGGAGTGGAATTGTTGTTGATCCGCATCGCGTTGCTGTTGATGTCGATCAGCGATGCGAGGCTCCCGCTGCCCCAGTTGAGCGGGCCAAGCAGGCCGCCCTTGCCCGCGGCGGACTCGTTGAGGTCGGCGCTGTCGGGCCGGTTGAAGGTGTCGATGAACAGGACATTCGGGAAGACACCGGTCGCGAAGTTCCACGCCGTGTCGTCGAGGATCCCGTCGAAGGTATTGCCGCTGGTGTCGGCGATGGCACCGCCCGCGATCCGCACGGCGTAATTCGACCCGCTCTGGAGCGTCGACGTCGGCGAGATCGTCAGGACGTTGCCAGCCAGCGAGACCTGGCTGGGGTCGGTGAGGGCGATCGTGGTCTCGGTGGCGGCGGTCAGGTTCTTGAGAGTGAGGTCACCGCCGATGATGACGACCGGTTCGTCGAAGGTTACCACGAGACTGTCAAGCGACTGGACCCCGGTGGCCCCGACGTTCGGGCTGCGCGTGGTGATCGACGGGTCGGTGAAATCCTGGGCTTCCGTCGTGAAGGTCCACCGGGTCGGGTCCGAAATGCCGACGAAGGCATTCGGCGTGGCAGCCGTGTCCACAATCGCATCGGAACTGATCAGGACCGCGTAGTGCGTGCCAAAGGCAAGGGCCGGCGAAGGATCGATGGTCAGTTGGTTGCCGACGACCGAGACCTGCCCGTCGGGAAGCGGGATCACCGTGTCGGTCATCGTATCGAGGTTGCGGAGCGTCACCGAGCCCGCACCCGTCAGGGCGATGCTTTCCGTGAAGGACGCCACCAGATTATCCTCGAAAAAGACACCGGTCGTGAGGTTTGCCGGCGACAGGCTGGCGTAGGTTGCCGGCGTGGTATCCGCGATGGTGATCTCCGTGAAATTCGCTGCGACCTCGGCCTCGGTCAGGATCTGGTTGCGGTAGGCACGGAAGATCGCCACCTGGCCATCGAGGGTCTCGGTGGACGCCTGGCCGCTGCCGATGCCGCCCACGTTCGCGTCGCCACGGGTGCCGATGCCGGCACCATCCCCACCCGACCAGTCATTACCGCCGGGCGCGGCTGTACCGACCGACGTTCCGTTGACAAACATTTCCATGACCCCGGCGCTCACATCGTAGGTTCCCGTCACCTGGATGAACTCCTCGGTGGCTCCTGCCAGGAGAAGGGTGGAGGGGTCGCTACCCAGATCGTAGGCAACGAGTCCGCTCCCCGGAGCCTTCCTCATCTGGATCTCACCGCTGTCATCGAGGAAGAACCCGAGCCCGGTCCCCCCTCCGTCCTCGAACAGAATCTGGCCATTGGTGCTAGCAGCGCTGACGGGCGTGAGGCTGTCCGGCTTGAACCAGATCTCGATCGTCACGTCCTCGTTCGACCAGTCACCCGGTGCCTCGTGGAACGACCGCTGGTTGTTGGCGGCGCCGGCTGTGCTCAGGTGGGCGCCGGCGTCGTTGCCGGTGGCACCGCCGGGCATGTCGAAGGCGCTCTGGATCTTGGGCAGGGCCGCGCTTCCCGTGAAGGACACCTGGGTCACGGCAGGGCTGTCATCGAGCACGAGGTCGAATCCGGTGGGATTGCCGGGAACGAGGTCGGGGGAGCGGCCGTCCAGCAGGTCCGTGTCCCGGCTCGCATCGATGAGGAGGTCCGCACCGGCGGTGGTGAGTGCAGCCTGTTCCGGAAGCAGCAGGATGATCCGGCCGTCGACCGCGAGGGTCGAGCTGTCCCACACTCCCGGCGGCAGGGTGAGGCTGCCGATACTGCCGGTCAGCGTAGTGCCGCCGGAAAGGTCGAAGAGCACGAACTCGTCGCCGGCATCCAGGGTTCCGGTCACCAGCTTGACCACGATGTTGGCCCCGTTCAGGTCGATCACCGATCCCGGGACGTCCGGAGCATAGCGGTCCGTTGTGAGGGCGTCCGCATCGATCTCGAAGGTGTGCTGGACGTTTGCATACTCCCATCCGCCCGGGAAAGTCGGATTGACCGCAGTCGTCACGGCAGTGAAACCGGCGGTGCCGGCGGTGCTGAAATCGACGTCGAGCAGGGCGCTGCCCGCCGAATGCTGGATCGTGACGCTGCCGATCTCCCAGTTCGGGCCGGCGGGATAGGTGTTGGCATCCCACCCCCCGCGGAACTCGACCGCGACGGTGTCACCGGCATTCAGCGTGCCGAGGTTCGCCGCGCTCCGGATCAAGGCCGGCCAGCCGAAGCCTGCGGACTGGCCATGGAAGATCGACTCGCCTCCGGTCCACACCGTGTTGTTCACGGTACCCACATAGCCGTTCTGGGTGAACGCGATCGGCTCCACGTAGGTGGCCGGCTCGCCATTCACGCTGACGAAGACCGCGCCGCCGTCGTAGTCCGCCTCGAAGTTGTAGCGGTGGAAAAAGGAAAGAGTCACCGGCCCGGTCGTCGGGATGGTCACCGTCGGGCTGGTGAGGCTGGAGAAGGCTTGGGGCGCGCCGCCTCCGTTTCCGCCCTCCGTCACCCAGTTCGACCCGATCTGGCCATCCAGGGTCGCCGTGCCACCGCTTGTGGTCAGGGTTTCGCTGTCGATCACGCCATTGCCTGCCACTTCCTTGACGGTCGGACCCGTCTGCAGGGTCGCGGTGGAGAAAACCCACTGTCCCGGCGCTGTTCCGGCGAAGGTCTCCGGGGTCACCGTGGTATCCGCGATGGCGCTGGCGTCGATGACCACCTCGTAATTGGCGGCCTCGAGATCCGAACCCGGATCGATGATGAGTTGCCCGCCAGAGACCGAGACCTGAGGATCCGGAAGGGTGATCACCGTCGTTCCGGTGCCGTCATCCAGATCGGTCAGGGTGATGGTGCCTCCGGGCTTGAGCGCGATGTCCTTGGTGAAGCTCGCCACGAGGTTGCCGGCCGGATCGGCGGAAGCCACGTTCGTCGGCGTGATGCCCGTGATACCAAGGTGAACGGTGTCGGCGTAAAGCGCAGCCACCTCGCCCGAGGTCAGGGCGTTGTCGTAGATGCGGACGTCATCGGCGAGACCGGTGAGCACCGCACCGGAGGCGGCGTTGTGGGCGAAGAAGCGCGCAACTCCGTCGCCAAGCGTCGTCCAAGTCGCCGGCCGGCTGGTCTGGACACCAGGGGTGACGACATCGACATCGATCGCAACGCCATCGACGTAGGTGCTGAACTCGCCGGTGCCGCCATCGAGCACCCACACGAGATGGTGCCAATAGCCGTCGTTGGCCTCGGTCTCGGCGCTGTTCTTCCAGGCTCCGTCCCAGAAGCCGAGCCCCCGTTCGGTGCCTTCCCCGCTGTTGGTGGTATACTCCTCGACGGAGGCGACGATGCGATTGGTCGCCTGGTCGTAGAAGTATCCGCTGTCGGTGCCCTTATACCACGAGGCGATCGTGTAGGAACCGGTGGCGGAGCTGAGGGAATCAATGTCGAGTCCCCCCGTCCCGCCGGTGGCGAGCACATCGCCACGCAGGATGTCGCTCGTGAAGCTGCTGGTGGTATCGATGGTGCCGAAATTGTCCCCACCTGCCGCAGCCGCTGCGTCCGCCGCGGTCGTGCCAAAATCTCCGTCAAAGGTGTAGTGGACGATCAGCTCAGCCAAACCGATTCCGGTGAGGCCACCCCACAAAGCGAAAGCGGCGAGCAAGGACTTCCCCCTCGGTAGGATTCGATTCGATGAAGAAGGAGCGGGGCCCTTCTCCACCTGGACGGGTGCGACCGCAGTGCAATCGAGGATTTTTGGAGTTTTCATACGTTTGGTTTTTGTCGCCGTTGAATGCCTTACTGCCATTGGAGGGCTTCCACTCTCGTCGGCAGTTGAACGGTGCTCTCGAAAGAGTTTTGGTAATTCAGGGATTCACGCATCCTAGGTCGACATCTTTTTCTCTGGTCAACCATGGCGATTTTCCGACAGGTTTTCCTATGCTCAGTTTCAAGCCCTCCTCAGTCCCAGATCAGCTTGCCACCTATCTTCGAACAGAGATTCTCGAACGCCGTTTAAGAGGAACGATGCCGGGGGCCATTCGGCTCACCGAAGAGCTCGGAGTTCACCGGACAACCGTAGGGGAGGCACTCCACCAGCTTGAAAGGGAAGGAATTTTGGTGTCTCAGGGAGTCGGCCGGCGGCGCCTCATCAAAATTCCTTCGGGCATCAAAGGCCAGATCAAGCTCAGCATTGGCATCCTGCTCTTCGAGCCGCATGACAGGCACCTGCCTTACATCATCGATCTGAGGCACCAACTCCATAACGCGGGACACTCGACCTACTTCGCGCCTAAGAGCCTCTTCGAACTGGACCAAAATCCAGATCGAGTCGCGTCTCTGGTTAAGAATTTGGAAGCCGATGCCTGGATCGTCATGGCCGGGTCTCGAAGAGTCCTCCAATGGTTCATGAGACAGCCTACGCCCACCTTTGCCATCTTCGGATCCATGCGCCGACTTCCTATCGCAGGGATTACTCCCGATAAAACAGCCGCCTTTACTGACATCGCACACCGACTCCTGAAGCTTGGCCACCGACGCATTGTGTATCTCACCCGCTCCGAACGGACGATTGATGATCCTGGTCGACTTCTCGGTGGCTTCCTTGAGAAACTCAAAACTGCGGGCATCCCGACGGGAGGATACAATCTTCCATCCTGGCAGAAATCACCCGCAGGCCTAAGGTGCTGTCTTGACGCACTTTTCGCGACCACCCCTCCCACTGCCCTTCTCATCGATGGCTCCAAACTTTTCGCGGCAACCCAGCAGTATCTTTCCCGCCTTGGCATTCACGCCCCGGAACACGTCTCACTGATATGTACTGACCCAGATCCAACCTTCGAGTGGTGCTGGCCCTCCATCGCCCAGGTCCAATGGAGCGTCGCTCCAGTCATCCGGCATGCAGTCCGATGGGTCGACAAGGTGGGCCAAGGAAAAGATGACCGGCGCAAATCTTTGTTCAAGGCTCACTTCCTCGATGGAGGGACCGTCGGGCCGGCACCGCAATGAGACTGGAACGAGATATCCCTGACATTTCCGCTGTCATCTCGTCCATCCATGATGCATCTTAACCGCCCATGAAAACCAAGCTTTCCGTGCTTCTCGCTACGGCACTGCTGTTCACCGCCTGTCACCGTTCTGAAAGTCCGGCCCAGTCCAAGGAGACGCCCCCAACCATCGTGGGGCGGATCGTTAAGGTCCAGGCACAGGACCTGAGCATCGACGAACAACTCGTCGGAACCGTCCAGCCCGAACTTCAGGCCACTGTCTCGTCCAAGGTCATCGGCCGCATCATCGAAATGCACGCCGTTCCCGGACAAGCGGTCAAACAGGGCGAGCTGCTCGCCCGCATCGAAACTCCACAGCTCCAAACCGCCCTGACCCGTGCCGAGGCAGCCCTCGCCAATGCCGCCAGCGAAGCCGCGCGCTTCGAAAAACTGACGAACTCCGGCTCGGTCTCCCAACGCGAAATCGACCGGGTGCAAACCACCCTGAAAGTCGCCACCGCCGAACGCGACCAAGTCCGCAGTCAGCTCGACGAAGCCGACATCACCGCTCCTTTCAGCGGCCGCATCACCCGCAAGGAACTCGACACCGGCGACCTCGTTCAACCCGGCACTCCGGTCTGCCAGATCGAAGACCCCAGCCGCTTGCGTTTCGAAATGCGCGCCGCTGAGAACCTCGCCAGCCAGCTGGACATCGGCGAAACGTTCCACGTCAAAATCGATGCCAGCTCGCTCGATCTCGTCGGCACCGTCGCCGAGATTTCCCCTTCTGCCGACCCCGGCAGCCGCACCTTTCTCGTCAAACTCGACCTGCCGGACAAAGGGGAACTTTTCGCCGGTCAATTCGGCCGCGCCTTCGTCCCGCGCGGCACCCGCAGCGCGCTCGTGATTCCGGAATCGGCCATGCTCACGCGTGGTCAGTTGCACTTCTCCGTCGTCGTCGACCGTGAAGGCATCGGTCACCTGCGCATCATCCGCACCGGTGCCCGCCGCCCCGAAGGCCTCGAAATCCTCTCCGGCCTGGTGGCTGGCGAATCGATCCTCGCCGAGGTGCCCGCCGATTTCGCCGGTGGCACGCCGATCACTTCCAAGCCCTGACCCGCATCCACGATGGATCCCTCATCCAACGACCACCGTGGCCTTGCCGGCAACCTCGCCTCCAAGTTCATCCAGTCACCGCTCACGCCGCTGCTGATCATCGGCTCCGTGCTGCTCGGCGTGTTCGCCACCCTCCGCCTGCCACGCGAGGAGGAACCCCAGATCAAGGTGCCGATGATCGACGTGATCGTCTCGATGCCCGGAGCCTCCGCCAAGGAGATCGAAACCCGGGTCACCAACCCGATGGAGAAGCTGCTTTGGGAAATACCGGGCGTCGAATACATCTACTCGACCTCCTCGCCCGGCAGCTCGCTGGTCATCGTCCGCTACGAGGTCGGCACCGATGCCGAAGACGCGCTGGTCCGCCTCAACCACAAACTGGAAGCGAACTTCGACGTCATTCCGCCCGGCGTTTCCCGCCCGCTGATCAAGCCGCGTGGCATCGATGACGTCCCCATTCTCGCGCTTACCCTGCATTCGAAAACCGCCGACTCAATCACCCTCCGCCGCCTTGCCGCCGAGGTGGAGCATCACTTGAAACGCGCCCCCGACGTGGCCGAAACCATGCTCATCGGTGGCGAGCAACGCCAGATCCGCATCGACCTCGACCCAGTGAAACTCGCCGCCCGCCGTCTCACACCCGTCGGCATCCTACCGGTCCTGCAGCAGGCGAACCAGCAGTTCCGCTCTGGCGAAATCAGCGTCTCGAACGAAGTCTTCGTCGTCGAGTCCGGCGGCTTCCTCCATTCACCCAGCGAAGTCGGCGACACGGTCATCGGCACCTTTGAAGGCAGCCCGATTTACCTCCGCGATGTCGCGACGATCCGCGACGGCGCTGGCGACCCGCAGGACTACGTCCTTTTCGGCCGCGGTGGCTCGGAGCAGTTCGAACCCGCCGTGACCATCACCGTGGCCAAACGCCCCGGAGCGAATGCCATCACCGTGGCCGACGATGTCTTGCGCCGGGTCGAAGCCCTCAAGGGCCACCTGATTCCCGACGACATCGAGCTCACCGTCACCCGCCACTACGGCCGCACCGCCGCCGAGAAATCGAACGAACTGCTGCTGCACATGGGCATCGCGGTCTTGTCGGTCTCGTTGCTGATCTTCTTCGCCCTCGGCAAACGCGAAGCCATCGTGGTGATGCTCGCGATCCCCTCGACCCTGGCCCTCACCCTGCTGGTCTTTTTCCTCTCCGGCTACACCCTCAACCGCATCACCCTCTTCGCGCTGATCTTCTCGATCGGCATCCTCGTCGATGACGCCATCGTGGTGGTCGAAAACATCGTCCGCCACATGCGACTGCCCGAACAGCAGCAGCGACCGCTCAAGGAGATCATCATCGAGGCCGTCTCCGAGGTCGGCAATCCGACCATCCTTGCCACCTGGGCGGTGATCGCCGCGATCTTGCCGATGGCCTTCGTCGGCGGCTTGATGGGCCCCTACATGCGGCCGATCCCCGTCGGCGCTTCCGCTGCGATGATCTTTTCGCTGATCGTCGCCTTCGTCGTCACCCCTTGGGCAGCCATCCGGATGCTACCCAAACGGGAGGCCGACAGCGCCGCTCATTCCCACGACCAGGAGGGAGCCCCCACTCGTCTTTACCGGCGTTTCATGCACGCCACGCTCGAAACCCGCGGTCGGCGCTTCGCCTTCCTCGGCACCATTGCCTTGCTCCTGCTCGGTGCCTGCGCGCTGGTCCCGATCGGCTTTGTGCACGTAAAAATGCTGCCCTTCGACAACAAGTCGGAGTTCCAAGTAGTGATCAACATGCCGGAAGGCACCCCGCTCGAAACCACCACGCGCCTCGCCACCGAGATGGCCGCCCGGCTCTCCGACGAACCGGAAGTCACCGACACCCAGATCTACGCTGGCACCGCCGCCCCCTTCAATTTCAACGGCCTCGTCCGCCACTACTTCATGCGCCGCGGCCCGAACGTCGCCGATATCCAAGTCAATCTCCGGCCCAAGCACGAGCGCGATTCCGCCAGCCACGACATCGCCAAGCGCGTCCGTCCCGCCCTCCGCGAAATTGCGGATCGTTACCAAGCCCGCATCGCGGTTGCCGAAGTTCCGCCCGGACCGCCCGTCCTGCAAACCCTGGTTGCCGAGGTCTACGGTGAATCCCGTAGCAACCGCGAAAAACTCGCTCGTGAGGTGAAGGACATCTTTGCCGCCACTCCGGACGTCGTCGATATCGATTACTACTGGGAAAACGACCAGACCCGCTGGCGTTTCCGCATCGACAAGGAAAAGGCCGCGATCAACGGCATCTCCGCCGCCACCATTTCCGAGACCCTGCGCACCGCAGTCGGCGGAACCATTGTCGACCTCATCCACCTTCCCGATGAAAAGGAAGCGGTCGACGTGGTCATGCAACTCACCCGCAGCAACCGTACCGACCCGGAACAACTGTTAGGAATCGGCGTGCGCGCCGGCGACGCCAACCAACTGCCCGAGCCGGGCATCGATGGTGCCCCGCCGCTGGTTCCACTCGGCGAGCTCCTCACCGTCGAGCGCGATGTCATCGATAAGGCGATCTATCACAAGAACCTGATGCCCGTGACTTATGTGATCGCCGACGTCGCTGGCACGAACGAAAGCCCGTTCTACGCGATCAGCCGGATCAACGAAAAGATCGCCGAACTCAACCCCGCCGACTTCGGATCGGACTCGCCGACCATTCCCATCCACAACCTCGCGATGCCCGAACTCGACATTGAGCCTTCGATCAAATGGGACGGCGAGTGGCACATCACCCTCGAGGTCTTCCGCGACCTCGGCACCGCCTTCGGCGTTTGCCTGATCCTCATCTACATCCTGATGGTCGGCTGGTTCAAATCCTTCATCACCCCGCTGATCGTGATGGTCGCCATCCCCTTTTCCCTGATCGGCATCCTGCCCGCCCATGGCGCGATGGGCGCCTTCTTCACCGCCACCTCGATGATCGGCTTCATGGCCGGCGGCGGGATCGTCGTGCGTAATTCGATCATCCTCGTCGACTTCATCCAACTGCGGGTCAAGCAAGGCATGCCGCTGCTGGAAGCCGTGGTCGATGCTGGTGCCGTCCGCTTCCGGCCGATGGCGCTCACCGCGATGGCCGTAGTCGTCGGTGCCGCCGTGATCCTCGCCGATCCAATTTTTCAAGGGCTGGCCCTTTCCCTGATGGCTGGCGAGATCGCCTCGCTGTTCGTCTCCCGCCTCGCTGTCCCGGTGCTCTACTACATCGTCAATGCCCGCAAAGCGCCGGTGCCTGCCGAGTGATTTCGTCAGTCATGTCGCCTGCAGGACGGCGCTCGTCTGGCATGGATTCCGGCACAAAATCGTGGTAAGAGAGGCCGCGATTCGGTCCACGAAAATCGGAGTGTCAATGCTCGCCCCGGCCCTGCTGTCTTTTGATCCTTGACGACCTCATCGCAAAAAATCACTTTGTAAATACATGGGAAAGTTCCCTCTCCATCGGAGACTTGCGGCCCGCAAGTCTGGCTTCGCTTTGGTGGTCACCATCACTGTGATGGTTTTGCTCGCCTTGCTGAGTGTCGGCTTGCTGTCGCTCTCAAGCATTTCGCTCCTCGCTTCATCCCGCGGGCTGGCACAGGCCGAGGCTCGGACCAACGCCCGCCTCGCCCTGACCATCGCCCTCAGTGAGCTGCAGCAGGCCATGGGACCCGACCGTCGCATCAGCGCCCGTGCCGCCACCTTGGCCCAGCACCCTCAACTCGGTGCCACCATTCCGGACAATTCTCCGAGATCCTGGTGGGTTGGAGCCTCGACCAGCGATCCGGACGAGGGGCTCGACGCCACCCGAGCCATCGGGCCCGACAATCCGGGTGTCAAATGGCTGATCTCCGGTCTTAAGGCCGACCTCGGTCCGGCACAGCAGGTCAGCAGTCCAAGCCCCTTCGAGAACCCGGTGGCGATGTATGATGACCAGAGCATCGACACCGCCACCCTCACTGGTGGCCAGCCCATTGAGGCGGGTATCGTTACCATCCCCAATGTCGGTGGAGCCCGCAGTGGTGGCTACGCCTACTTCATCGATGACGAGGGCATGAAGGCCCAGCTGGTCGCCAAGGATCCTGAACTCACCAACCAGGCTCCGATTCCCTCGGGCGGCGGACTGCTGCCCGCCAGTTACGATCTGGGAATTCTCCAAGGAATGGAGGACTTCGAAGGTATTCCCGTGGAAGAATATCAGAAGCTTTTGTCGCTCAACGATCTCCCCTTGATCGCAGGCGACATCAATATCGTTCGCGAGAAACGACTGGGCTACACCACCTTCTCACGTGGCGTCCTTTCCGACGTCCGCAAGGGCGGCCTGAAGCGCGATCTAACGATCGCTTTTGAGCGAGACCAGGTCTTCGAGACGGTTTTCCCGAAGGGTCGGGGTGGCTCCTTCACCAGCAGCTACGTGGTGATGGATAAGGAAAAGTTCGAGGATTCAAAGGACCTCCGGGAGAACGGCTACATCCACTGGGAGATGTTCAAGGACTATTACAACATCAAGAAGCACATTCAGACGACCGGGGGCCGCTCGGGTGGCGAATTTCTCGATAGCAGCCTGTTCACAAAGGAAGATCTCTGTAACGGCTATAACAACTCAGCCTTCGGTCGCGGCCAGCTCGGGCCTCACGCGATCGGCAACAATTGGAACGTGCCAGCCCGCCACCGTCAGCTGCCCTACGGTGAGATGGATTTCATCGATCCTCCCTCCAACACTCAGCAATACGTTCACAACCCGATCACGCCGATCCTCGCGCGAATGCACCAGAACGCGTGGGTCGACCTGCTCCCACCGGCGGTGCGAGGGGGCAGGCAGCGTATCAAGACCAATGTCCAATTGTGGAAGTCCCAGTACAACCCCTTCAACATCAATCTGAGGGTGATTGGAGACCAAGTTAGTCCCGGACCACGGATCATCCACACCCCCAGGTCTACTTCACTCTCAGCGAGGGACGCGCACCGCTCACCTATCGCGATAGCAACGGGTCCTCCCGGCCGTTTGAGAATGTCCCGGGCTTCTCGGGCAAGCGCCAGACCAGCGTACCCTATGCCGTGACCCTCGGCCCAGGCCGAGCGCACGTCTGTGCCTTCAAGTCCAATGCGACGATCGGCAATGACAATGACAGCCTCAACTATGACGACCGCGTCCGCGATCTCACTCTCGAGAGCATCTACGACATTCGCGAGCTGCAATCCGGCTTGAGGGGCACGGTTTCCATGAAGGTCGACTTTATCTTCGAGCGGCCTTCAATGCTCCACGGTGCCAATTCGAACGGCTACAACGCATCCCATGAAGTCGCCCAAGCGATGTGGGCACCCTGCGCCTACGAGGCGGTCCTCAACAATCCCGGCAAGACCATCGAGAAGAACAACGTTTCCTCGGCCGAGCTCAACGAGAACACCATGGCGTCCTTCGCCTTCAAGCTGCGATCGACGCGTGAAGGCAGCAACTCGATCCGGCCGCTGATCGATTCGAACATCCGGGCAATGCTCTGCAATACCCGCTGGGATTCCCCGCTCGGCCTCGACTGCCTGGCGGCCTACTCACCCGCCAATCAGGGAGTCATCGAAGAACAGATTCCCCAGATGAACACTGTGGACGCCCCGAAAGGCTACACTTACTGGGGGGCGAGCGACGAACCTTTCGATGGCTTTGACCGCGTGATCCTGTTCGACATCCCCCGCGACGACCTTGTCTCGCTTGGGCAGCTCCAGCATGCCAGTATCGGTCGCTTCAGCTATGAGCCTACCTACATCGTGGGCAACTCCTATGCCAACCTGCGCATCCCGCTCACCGACTGGCGGGCATCGATCTCCGACACCTTCAGCACGGCGGCACGGGGACTCGGGAACGCCGCGATTCCCGGGCGCTTCAACCTCTACGATGCGTCCTATCTGGTGAACGAAGAGTTATGGGACAGTTACATCTTCACCACGATCCCACAGGTTGCAGACAATCGCAGCGGTGACGACCCGGAGCTCTCGGATGCCTACCTCGATGCATTGCTAGCCGGAGAGGTCCGTCTTCCCAATGCACGCTTCCTTCCCTACCAGCCGCCGGGCTCGAGCTTCGATAAGAACACGCTGCAGATGGCCAGCAGCGGCCGCAGCAAGAACGGCGGCTTCTATCACAATGCCGGTCACCTGCTGGTTGACGGGGCTTTCAACGTCAACTCGACCTCGGTCGATGCGTGGGAGGCCTTTCTCTCCGGCACCCACGGACTGCCTTACCGGAAGCTCGACTCGAATGGAAGGGTCACGGACTTCGCCTCCGATGTCGAGGGTGTGCGTTTCCCGCGGGTGAAATCCGTGCTTGGCGGTCCGATGGAAACCGACCGGGTGGACGAGAACTACTGGATCGGCTTCCGTAGCCTTGATGCAGACGAAGTCCGCAAACTGGCCGTGCAAATCGTCACGGTGATCAAGAAGCGCGGCCCTTTTCTGACTCTTGGAGAATTCGTCAATCGGCAGCTTGAAAGTGGCGAGGAAGGGCAGCGCGGCGCGCTGCAAGCGGCCCTCGATGCCACCGTCAACCAAGGCCTCGATTCCTCGTTTGAAAAGGAGGCGAATGCTAGCGGAATCCCGCAGTACAGCAGTCAAGGGGCCGGCTTCCCGGGGCAGCTCCTGCAGGGCGATGTGCTGCAGGCCCTATCACCCTGCATGACGGTGCGCTCGGACTCGTTCACGATCCGTGCTTACGGCGAGTCGCGCGAGGGTGCCGGCAGCAAGGTTCTCGCCCGTGTCTGGTGCGAGGCGAAGGTCCAGCGCTACCCTGATCCGGTCAAGGATGCCAGCGGATCTCCCGATGCGCTCACGGAATTGATCGAGCCGACAAGTCGCTTTGGACGCAGCTTTCGGATTCTTTCCTTCCGTTGGCTCAGCCCGAATGAGATCTAAGTCCAAGCCCCGACCTTCAAGCCACTGCATGATTTTTCGTTTTGTCCTGATACTCCTCGCCTGTGCCACCACCAGTTGGGCGGCTGAAACAACCATCAATGTCCGCACCCTCGCGCTCGAGGCAGGGGATATGCCGGAGCTTTTTCTCAAGACTGCCAAGGAGCCGGTCGCGCTCGCATGGTCTGAGCGCCAGCCCGGCATCGCCTGCAAGGTCCTGTATGCCAACCCTCTGCCATTTTACCGCCGGGAGATCAATGCTGAGGGCGAGGCAAGCCTGGTGGTCGTGAGCAAGGTGAAGCTTCCCGCCAATGCCAAAGGAGTGCTTCTGTTGGGCTGGCCCAAGGATGACGGAGTCCGCTGTGTCGCCATCGAGGACGATCTTGGTTCAGCGGGATACAATGACTGGCTGCTGATCAATGCTGCCAGCCGCCCGGTCGCCTTCGGCGTCGGAGACACCCGCAAACCCTCCATCGTGAAGCCGGGAAGCTCGGTCAGGTATCGTGTCACGGCCGAGCGCGGAAAAGGTGCCACGGTTCGCGCGCAAGTGCCGGTCGAGGGAGGTAAGGCGAAGACCTTTTACTCGACTTTCTGGCCGGTCTATCCTGACAAGCGTTCCGTGGTGATCTTTGCCGACGACGGCCGCAAGATCCGGGTGAAGCGGATTAGCCCGACTTTCGCTGTTAGATTCAAAAATCGCCAAATTTCGCCCATCTGAGGCGCTGGAACCCTTGATTTTACAACATCGGGCCTCGAAAAACGGCTGCGGTGGAGACCCCCCCATGGACACGCCCGACCTGGTCGGGTTAT
>CAZVMS010000330.1:0-11019 GCA_964628795.1 uncultured Haloferula sp.
TCGACTGCCCCTCCATCCCCAGGATTCGCCTCCGCCCCAGCCCCTTCCCCCGCCGAAATCCGCCCGGCACCGGAGCCGTCGGAAGCCCCGCTTTTTCAACCGGATCGATCACCTTTTCTTCGTTGGTCTTCATCGTGTTACCGATCTTTAGCAGAATTGGATTCCCACTGTCAAGCTACTATTTGCCTGGCATTTTTTATTTGCGGGGAGCAGGAGCAGGAAAGCAGGCAATCTCTAATCTTACCAGCGTTTGTTTTAATCATTTTTTGAGCCATTTTCTAGCAAGCTGGGAGCATACCGAACACTTCTGGGCATGGGCAAATTTTATTTGCCGAGTGCCGATGGATATCTCTCCTCATTTTTTCCTTATTTCTTTACACGGATGCCAATCTCTCTCTAGTAGCGCGCTTCCTGCGACGTTTTTCACGGTCTCTAACGTGGCAAGATTATCAGCAAATACGTGGCAAGCCGACCGAAAACGTGGCCATTCCTCCCTGTCACTCTTCAGTGCACGGCCACTGACACCCTACGAGTCAAAACCTAACAGATACTTCATGGCCTAGAGCTAGAATCTTCAAATTTTCATGAACGCGAACCATCCCCCGAGTCTCCTCGGCCACTCCATCATCAGCGCATGGTGCTGGCGGTTTTTTGCTCTAACTCTCACCGGAATGGGATTCGCCTTGGGGGCGACCCAGGATGGTGCGTTGCGGATGGAAGTGATCACCGCATACAACTTTGTGGTCGATTCCAACGTCGAATCGCCCTCCACCAACGGCCCGTCCGCCGCCCACTTGGGAGTGAGGATTTATAACGACGGCGACACGCCGCTGACCGACGTGTATGTGAACATCGGGGATAAAGCGGGAGGCGGGCCGGGGGTTTTTGCATCCAGAACAGTGGACGAGGTGGGGCAATATTCGGGTACCTTCGCGCTGCAGATGCCGGGGGGGCCGACCGATGCGGTGCGCTATATCCCGAGCATTCCGGCGCGCTCGTATGTGGCCCAGTATTTTTTCGTCACCTACCCGCTGAAGGATGGTAGCGGCAACAGCGTCACCGGTTCCGCACCGGTGACTGAGGACGACCTGTGGCTGAACTACGACATCTGGGCCAGTGCCGGCTCGTTGAATGTCGAGCAGACGACCAAGGTGACCATGCGCAACGAAATCTCGGCGATGGCCAACAAGATCTGGCCGAACACCGACGGCAAGGTGCCCACGAATTACCTCGACGCGATTGAGGCCCAGCTCGGTTGGCGCCCGGATGGCGCCAGTCCGCGGGTGCTAGGTGCCACTGTGATCGAGGGGATCTGGTATGACCTCGGCAACGTCGGCGCCGGTTTTGACAACAATGGCGACGGCCTGCCCGATCGCAACGCTTGGCTCCAACCGGTCGGTGACCCGTCCAAGTTCAGCCCGCTGGCGGCCCGTTTGGTCAAGTGCTATGGCCTGGTTCTTGTCAAACTCAACGACGGCAGCGAGTTGCCGATCGCGTTCGAAGACCGCCTGTATTTTGAAAATATCCCCAGCAACAACATCGGCGCGGTCGGTTTTGTCTATTATGAATTCATCCCGCTCGACAGCTCCCTGCCCAGTCAGTTGACCCCGTATCAGGAAGTGGCTTCCGGTTACGACAACGAGAAATTCAATGGCGACTACGGCGCCTCGGGTGGCAGCATCACCAGCACGCCGCCCGATGTGGTGTTTGATAAAAGCGGTCCGGCCAGCATCCTGCTTGGAAGCGACGCCACCTACACCCTGTCCGCCACCAACAATGGCAGCCAGAGTTTCGGCTGGCCGCAGCTGTCGCTGCCACTGGTGTTTCAGGACAGCATTCCCGACGGACTGGTTTACGTGGCAGGCTCGGCTGAGGATGGTCCCAACGTCCCGCCCAGTGGCCAGACGTTCGCAGTTTCCTGGTCGACCGATGACGGAGCCACTTGGGTGACGACCGAGCCCACTGCCGCCGATGTGACCACCATCCGCTGGACCCTGAGCGGATCGCTGGCACCTACCGAGACCGCCACCGTCCAATTCAAGGCCACCGTCCCGACCGGCTATGTCGGCCTCACGGTGGACAACACCGGCTGCCTGAGGAAGGGCACCGAGACCGAGTTCGCCTGTGATACCGTCACCACCAACGTGGAGGGCCTCAATTCGGTCGGCGATTTCGTCTGGCGGGATCTGAACCGCGATGGCGTCCAGGACGTCGGGGAACCCGGCATCCCCAATATCACGGTGAGCCTCTATTACGACACCGATGGTGACGGCGAGCTTGATCCCGGCGAGCCGCTTTTGGCCACCGACGTCACCGACGCCAGCGGCGGCTATTTGTTCTCTGCCCTGCCCGACGGCAAGTTCATTGTGGTGGTGGATGCCGTCGATGCGGACGTCCCTGTCGGTTTTAATCTGGCGGATGGGGTGGCGGCTTCGATTAGCGTCGATCTTGATTCGGCGGGGGCCATTGAGACGGCGGTGGATGTCCTCACCGCTGACTGGCCGTTCATCAAGTCACTCGAGGTGACCAAGTCGGTTTCCCCCACCAGCTATTACGGCGGCGAACTGATCACCTACACCATCAATCTCGACAACCACATGTCGACGCTGCAACCCCCGCAGCCTAACCTGCAGACCGCGTATGCGACATCGACGACGTTCGATAAGACCAATGCGGCGGATTATACCACGAGAAATGAGGCTTCCGGTGCTCCAAACAACATTTTCACCTCTTTGGACTGGAACGCCAACGCCGATAAACTCACTTCCACCGGAATCACCCCTACCACCTTTATTCAGTCCGGCGACATCACCAAAGTGGAACTGATAGTCCGTGGCTACCAATCCCTGCCACTCCCTTCATCCTCCACGATGACGATTGATATCGGTCATTCGTTACGCACCATTGCGACCATTGCAACGCGTACCAATACGCAGATGAACGCACTGGTAGGCGTTTCGCAGGATTTGGTGGTTGATATAACCGCCGCAAAAAGCGGCACCTTCTGGACATGGGAAGAGGCCCAATCCCTGTCGGCGGCATTGTCAGCAACAAAGACATCTGGCCAGGGTGCCTCAGGCAACTACTACATCGACAGCATCGGCTTCCGGGTGACGACCAACAACACGCCTTTTGCCGGGACCTTCGGGGACAGCACCATCACCGAATGGCCTCTGGTGGACACCTATGATCCTGCCAAACTGGAGTTTGTCAGCGCCTCGGTTCTTCCGGATGTCCAGACGCCTGGGCGTCTGGAATGGAACAATCTCGGCCCGGTCAACGCCGGCGCGCGCAAAACGATCACCGTCACCTTCCGTGCCAAGACGCCTCTGGATACCAACGGCGACGGCACACGGGATCCGATGACCGCCACCAACGACGTCAGCACCGAAGGCCATAGCGAGGGCTTTGTTCCAAGGTTCCCCAGCGGACTTCCCGCCGGGCACGACGATGGCACGGTGGACGTCACCATCCTTCCGGCCGGTCGGATCGGCGATTTCGTTTACTGGGATGTCAATGGCAACAACTCCTTCGGCACCGGCGATCTGCCCTTGAAGGGCGTGATCGTGCAGCTTTACCGGGATTCCGGCGGGGGCGTCTTCGTTTACACCGGTCGCAGCCAGATCACCGACAGCGCCGGTTGGTATGAGTTCTCCGGTCTGGTGGACGGCACTTACCAGGTTCGGATTACGACCGAAACCGGGACCGACCTTTTCACCCTGCCATGGACCTCCTTCTCATCCACCCAAAGAGGGACGGTGGTAACGTCCATCGCGCAGCCTACTTCTGTCGCAGGTGACAGCGTGCCAATCAACAACGCGGACACCCTTACCACCAACGACACCAATTTCCTGCAGGATTTCGGCTTTGATTCAAACGCCAGTCTGATTTCGGGCACCTTGTTCCGGGATTGGAACGGCAATGGAGTTCAGGATCCCGGTGATGAGCCGCTGGTCGGTTACACGGTGACGCTGAGCGGCGGAACCGCCCGGACGGTCACCACCGACGCCAACGGTTTCTATCAGTTCACCAACATTACCGCCACCGTCAGTCATACCGTGACGGTGACTGCGCCGCCGTCAGGTCACGTCCAGACGCTCGATCCGGATGGCACCATGAACAACGCCACCACCATCACCGTGGCGCAGGGTGCTGCCTATACTGGAAATGATTTCGCCTACCAGCCATCGGGATCGCTGACCCTCGGCGACACGGTTTATTACGATTGGAGCGGCAATGGCACCCAGGACAACGGTGAGACGGGAATCGCCAATGTCGATATGCGCCTCTACGAGGATGGCAACGGCGATGGCATCATCGCTGCCACCGACGCGCTGATCGCGACGGTGACGACGAATGAGTTCGGGGTTTACCAGTTCACCGGTCTGGCGGCTGGCAACTACATTGTCGCTGTGGTGACCTCTGATCCGGATTTTCCGGGGCAACACATCCAGACTCAAGACTATGACCCGTTAATCGACGACAAGGCGAAAGTCAATCTGACCGTCAATAACCCGGATGTGGATTTTGGCTATCTGCCCACGGGCACCGGCAGCATCGGCAATCTGGTCTGGAACGATGTCAACAACGACGGACTCAAGGATGTTTCCGAGTCCGGCATCGACGGGGTCACCGTGGAGCTGTACCGGAGCGGCCAGATTCCCGGAACAGACACCCCGTTTGCCACCACCACCACCAGTGGCGGAGGGCTCTACAGCTTTAGCTCGCTGCCGGCTGGCAGCGGCTATGTCGTCTATTTGCCGGCAGCGAACTTCACCGGCGTTGGCAAGCTGGTGGGCACACCGCTGTCCAGCACCACCACGGGCACCACTGACGATTCGGTGGACAATGATGACAACGGCATCCAGTCGGGAGGCTCCGGCGGCGCAGTTTCCAGCCCGCTGATCACCTTGGACGCCGCCGAGTCCGACCAGACCATCGACTTCGGCTTTGTCGGGGCGGGTTCGGTCGGTGATTTCGTGTTCTACGATCTCAATGGCAACGGCCAGCAGGACTACAACGAAACCGGGATCGCCGGGGTGACCGTGAATATCTTCCTGGACGCCAATGCCGACGGTATCGCGGACTCGGGGACTCCGCTGGCCACCGAGGTGACTGCGGATGGCACGGGTCTGGATCCGGCAGGCTTTTACCGCTTCGACGATCTGACGCCCGGCACCTATTTTGTGGAGGTGGTTACCGGCACCGGCACTCCGCTGGAGGGGATGACCTTTACTGCCGATCCCGACCGCGACGGCGTGCCGGTGGGCACCGAGCCTCTATTACCAGCTGGCGATAATGCGGATTCGCTGGTGATTGTGACATCCGGGTCGAATTATTCTGGAGCCGACTTCGGCTACCAGCCGTCCGGTGCGATTGGGGATTTCGTCTGGCTTGACCTGAACCAGGACGGCGTCCAGGACCCCGGTGAACCAGGGATTGCAGGGGTGGTGATTGAGATTAACGACGGCGTCAATCCAGTCTTCACGGTCACCACCGACTTCGACGGCTATTGGGGCGCGGTGGTCGCGGATGGCACAACCACCGTTACTGTCCTTGCTTCCAACTTCGCCGTCGATGGACCGCTGGAAGGCTACGCGGTCACTTACGACGCGGATGGCGGGACCGTCACTCCTGACGGGATCGTGGTGACCGTCGTGACCTCCGGCGATGTGGATCTGGGTGTTGGCAACCTCGGCATCGACTTCGGCTACAAGCTTGACGGCAGCCTTACCCTGAGCGGCACAGTGGCGATCAATGACACCGGCACCGTCGGGACTGCGGATGATCCCACCAATGAAACCGAACTGGAAGGCGTGGAAGTCTTCCTCTACACTAGCAGCGGAACATTCCTGGGCTCCAAATTCACCGATGCCAGTGGCGACTATTCATTCACCGGCCTGCCTGACGGGAGTTACAAGGTGATCATCGGCACCACCGCGGCACCACTCGATTACTCGACCCTGACCACGACATCAGCCAACAATGCGGCGGTCAACACGGTCACGGACACCGGCACCTCGGTGAGGCAGGAACTCACCATTTCCGCCTCGGTCAGCGATGTGGACTTCATGTTTGTTTCCTCGGTGGACTACGACTTCGGTGACCTGCCAGCCAGCTACGAGATGACCACCATCGCGCAGGACGGTGCCCGCCACATTGTACCGGTTTCAGGCACCACGGTCTATCTGGGGACGATTCCCGATACCGAAGCCGATGGCCAGACTTCCGCGGCCGCCGATGGCGATGATACGTTGGGCACTGCTGCCGACGAAGATGGCGTCACGGTGACCTCCCAGTGGGTCGAGGGCACCAACGGTGGGCAGATCCAAGTCAGCGTGACCGGCAGCGGTTGGCTGGTTGTCTGGATCGACTGGAACAATGACGGCAATTTCCTCGGTGCGGACGAATTGATCGTCACCCAGGCGGTTTCCACCGGCACGTCGACGATCAGCTTCGACATTCCCGCCGGTGCCATCGCCGATGGCGCGCAGGATTGGTTCTCGCGCTTCCGGGTGTTTACCTCCGAGCCGGCGCTCCCACAGTTCAGTTATGTGGGGGTCGCCACCAATGGTGAGGTGGAAGACTATCTGCTGGCAAAACCGCTTGGAGCTTCCATCGGTGACTTCGTCTGGAAAGACTACAATGGGGATGGAGTTCAGGATGCGGGTGAACCCGGCATTGCGGGAGTCAGGGTGTTTATTGACTCCGATTCCGACGGAACCTACGACGTCGGCGAGCCCTACGCCATTACCAATAGCGCCGGTGCCTACCTGATTGAGTTGGCAGCCGGGACCTACTCGGTGGTGGTGGATGCCAGCGGCCTGCCGGATCACTCCCAGCAGACGTATGATCTGGATGCGACCCTCGACAACAAAACCAGCGTGATCTTGAGCGCCGGACAGGCACTGGACACTGCGGATTTCGGTTACGATTGTTTCGGCACATGGGAAGAATGGCAATTCCTCAACCCGCTTGGAGGGAGCAACGGCCCTGCCGATAACCCCGACGGCGACAACCACGACAATCTGATCGAGTATGCCTTCAGCCAGCCGGCTGACAGTGGAGTCGGCGACCCGTTCTGCATCGCGCCCTCGGGCGACACGCTCATCGGCGAATTCACCCGCCCGACCGGTGCCACCGTGGATGTGACCTATTATCTGGAATACACCGCCGTGCTGAGTGGTACCACCAGTTGGACGCGCATCGCACTCACCCCGGAGATGATCACGGTGGTTGACAACGGCAACTGCACCGAAACCGTCACCATCAATGACCTTGAAACCCTGACCGGCCTGACGAGTGGCGAGGGCTTCGTGAGGATGCTCGCCTCGCTCGACGGCGCGCCGCCTGAGAATACGACCAACACTTCCTATACCGAAGTCGAAGGGTGGACGGAGACCGCCTTCCCTGTCTGCTGCAAGACCTACAACAACCCGTATCTGCGCTGTGCCTTGTTTACTGGCACGGTAACAGCGGTTTCCGGTCAGGAGCTGACGTTCGGTGCCAGCAGCGGCACCGTGACCTTGGATTCCAACTACAGCTACTACCTTGAAGTGACATCCGGCACCTATGAGGGCCATCGCTTCGATGTGACTGCGGTCAGCGGTAGCCCGACCACCGTGACCGTGGATCCGGATAGCGATCTGTGCTCCGCTCTGGCACCATACAACACCCTCACCGGCGCGCCTCCTGCCGGTTTGGTGACTGCCACTGCCGTGCTCCGCCGCCACTGGACGCTGCGAGAGATGTTCCCGGTCGACGGGTTCTATGCGGATCCAGGGTTTGATCCCGCGCTTTCGGATCAGATTCAAACCTTTGCCAACGGAGTATGGACCACCTACTACCTCTACGATGCCGATGGTGCCGGCGGGACTCCTGCGAAGTGGGTCCTCGTTCCGGACGCCGGCTTGGTTGACAAGGGGCTCACGGTGATTCCTCCCGGCCAAGGGCTATTTGTCAATAAACGCAGTGCCGCCACTTCGATTCTTGTCTACGGGGAAGTGCGCGAGAACGACTTCATCCGTCCACTGTGCAGTGGCTCCAATCTGGTCGGAGGCGGTTACCCGATCGACCAATCGGCCAATGGGACCGGAGGCCGTGACATGAACCTTGCCAGCCTGTTCTTCGCCACCCGCGACTTCAAGAGCGCCGATTCGATCTTCATCTGGAAGGGGGATGCGGTAGCCGGAGCCAGTGGTTACGACACCTACTACCTGTTGACCGGCAGCCCGGCCAAGTGGGTAAAGGTGGGGGATATCGGGCTGACATCCCGGGACGCCGAATCCCTTTTGATCGGTGATCGAAGCGCCTTCATCCGGGTGAGGGATGACCTGCACAGCTACACCATCCCAAGCCCATGGACGCCGTAACCAGTCGACTACTATCGGCAATTCAGACACCTCACCATCCCCCGATTATGAAATCAAAATTCTTACCAAGCCTCATTGCGTTGGCACTGCTGCCTGCGGCCGGTTACTCCCAGACGATCAACTGGGGCAGCGCGGTAGACAGCAACTTCACGACCAATGATGGCACGATCATCCCCGACAGTCTGGTTGATTTCTCTGCGGCTCCGTATGTCTTCGAGTTGGGGGCGTTTACGCCTGGATTCGCGCCGACCGAGGCGAACACGGCCGACTGGTTCTCCAACTGGCGGGCGTTTGACCGCGCCGAATACAGCGCGGCCAGCGGCTACTTCACCTCTTCGGTTCAAATGACGGATAGCGGAAACAGTTCCAGTACTTATACCACGGGGGTTTTGGACGGTTTTACTACATTCGAGGGTCTCAAAGCCTACCTCTGGGTCCGCAACACGGGGGGAACTGGGACTGACTTTGCGGCAGGCGATGAATTTTCCCTCACCCGTTCGGCCGACTGGGTTTTCCCGACTGCGTTGGAGGGTTGCTGTGACAACGGCTTGCCGTTGGAGTGGTCGGTGAGTGACATCATCGAGAACGACTATTGTGAGGTTCCAAACGCCGATGCCACCCTGATCAAGACCGGGGTGGCTGGTGCGACAACCGGCACCGGCACCAACGGCTTGATCTATGGTGCCGATTCGGTGTTCAAATGGGATCTTTACTCGGAGACCACCACCGACGGTCGTGGCACGGCATACGATGGGGTGGATGTGATTGGTGACCTGACCATCACCGGCGACGCGGTGTTCCAGGTGATTCAGAACGATTTGGATTTTAGCACGTCCTTCTGGCAGCAGACCCAGACTTGGAGTGATATCTTCAGTGCCACTGGCGATCTGAGTATCGAAGGTGCATGGGGCGGAACGGTATTGGTTTACGATCCCAACACGTGCACCTCAACGGATGTGAGCCAATACGGTCATTTTTCGATCAGCGGAACTACCCTGAATTGGTCCCCGATTCCTGAGCCGAGCAGCTTACTGGCCGGCCTGCTGCTGGCCGCTGGTCTGCTGCGCCGTCGCCGGGATTAGCACGGAGCGACGACATCCCCGTCGTCGTTGGCAGGGATCGCACTCCGAGAGGTCCGATGTGTCCCATCTGCCGCGCCGTAGCTGCCGCCCATGCAGGCGGATCAGTGGGCGGCCAGAGGCCGCGCCGAGCTTCTGTTGAACTGGATTGGTAACTTGTAAGGGCGAGTCAAGGGGGCTAGAACGGCGGCGAATTTGTAGCATGCTCTGGACGTCCCCGCTCCTATCCATTTCCGTGAATTCTCCCCTACCCTCCTCGTGAAATCATTTCTGTGGCTGATGCTCTTGATGGCTCTCTCCGGTGCGGCGCTCCGTGCGGAGACGATCTATTGGTACAGTGTGTCCGGCGGTAACAACCTGACCAGCACCGGTGCACCGATGTCGGGCGGGTTTCGCTTTGAATTGGGGGTGTTCAAGGGCAGCTTCGTGCCGACGGATGCCAACACTGCGGACTGGGTCGCCAATTGGGTGCCGGCCCAGCGGGTAAACTACAATGCGACCAATCAGCTTTTCAGCGGGCAATTCACGGTGGTCAACAACCTCGCTCCATTCACGGTCGGCAAGGCCGCTTACGTTTGGGGTTTTCAAGGTGGGGTGGCTTCATCCGAGTGGGTCCTGTTTCGCAAGTCCAATTGGACTTGGCCGCGGCCAAATCCGCTCAATCCCTTCGGCGTGGTGTGGGATGCCAAGGACGCGACTGCGGTGCTGGGTGCGATCGATGCCGATGGAGTGCCGTTTCTGATGCAGTCCGCAGAGGTGACCGCTACCGCCTCGCCCGCCACCAGTTGGGCGCAATGGCGAGAGGTCGAATTGGCTGGCGAGTCGCTCGACGGGCCCGGCGACGATCCGGACCGTGACGGCACGGTCAATTTATTGGAGTTTGTGTTTGGTTTGCCCCCGCTGCAAGCTGGAGCGGGCCCGCTCACGCCGGTGGAGATCGTGGAGCGTACGGGAGAACGGTATCTGCAAATGACGATTCCGCGACGAATGGATCATCCGGCAACGCTGACGGTGCAGGTTGGTCCGGATCTGATCAACTGGACGTCCGGAGCGACTGCCACCACGGTCGTTTTGGATACGCCTTCGGGCTTGGTGGTGCGCGATCTGACACCGCTCGGACCGGGAACTCCACGGCGCTTCATGCGCTTGCTGGCAGCCCTGGAGAGCCCGTGAATCCGGAGGGTGGGCATCCTTCCCGCCAGCCAAAGAAGCGAGAAAGAATCCACCCAAGAAAAGCCGGACAGAGCCAACCTTGGTGACTTCTTTCGCCCCCCTTGGTCCTGCGCTCTTGGCGCCACTTGCCTCACCACCGGGAAGATCCCTCCATTCCCCTGATTCTGTAGTTTCTCAATCGCTGATATTTGTCCAAACTGCATCTCCAGTTTCCACTAAACATGAGACGCACCTCCGGAACCCCCTCGCACCTGACATTTCTGGTGCTCGCGCTGCTTGGGTTGGCAATCAACCTTTTGCTGTTGGCCCGGCATTTTTCCGACGCGTCCGCCGGGATTGCCGGTTGCGGTGGAGGGGGGTGCGATGAACTGCTTGGCTCGCGATGGTCGATGATT
>CAZVMS010000331.1:0-28508 GCA_964628795.1 uncultured Haloferula sp.
CATCCCCCACAAGGAGAAGAAGATCGATTCGGTGGAAATCGGGGGCGCGGCCCTGCCCGAGCGGCAGGCGGTCGATCTTGGACGGGATGAATGGTCGCGGGCGACCCAGGCGCTGGCCGAGACCCGCATCCCCAAGGACAATGCGGACGTGGTCGGCACGCTCATGGCGGTGGACTACGAGACGATGCGCTTCGAGCTGCGCTCCATCGTCAACTGGGAGATCCGCTCGGTGCGCTGCCAGTACGGTCCCGAGCACGAGGCCATCGTCCGCAGGCACGGCAAGAAGCGCGTCGAGGTCCACGGCAAGGCCGACTTCGACCGCAACCACAACCCGCGCTTCATGGTCGTCGAGTCGATGAAGCCCCGGCCCTGATCCGGCGGTTCAGTCCAGCAACTTCGTCCAGCTCGCGGACAGTGCCGACTTCAGTCGCGCGAGCACGTCGATTCCCGGATTAGCAGTTCCCGCCTCGATGCGCTGGATGTAGCGCCGGTCCACGTCCACCAACTCGGCGAGCTTTTCTTGTGTCAGGCCACGTGATTCCCGCAGGCGCGCCACATTTTGGCCAAGGATGATCCGGCGCTCGGTTCGCAAGCCAATATGCTGAACGGAAAAACCGGCCTTGAGAGCGGCCTGATTGTCGCTTTTCGGGTTGCGTGCCACCCTCTGGCCCCATTAGCGTTGCCGCGATTTCGCTCACGGAGTATTCAACCGCAGTTCCGTTATCCAGTGAAAGCCCGAGTCATGCCATGAAGCCACCGCTCCTGCTCCTCCCGCTGTGCCTCCTGGCAAGCACGATCCACGGCCAGGAAACCGCCGCCGAAGAACCCGAGGTTGAAATCACCGGGGAGGTCCGGCTCCTCGGCAACGTCGCGGACGGCACCCCGCCGCCACCTCCGGTGCCCCCGGTGCTGCCGGACTTCGAGATCGAGGATTCGATGATCCGCCAGCTCCCCGACCGCAAGGTGACCGTCCGCCTGGTGGAAGACCCGGGCCTGCCGCCGCTGCCGCCCGCCCCGGAGCCCATGACCGATGAACAGATGGAGGCGTGGCGCCAGAGTCCGGAGGGTCAGAAACTTCTGGCCGAGGCGCAGGAATGGGCGCGCAAGACCCGCTTTGCATTTGTTTCGGCCACGGTTTACGACCGCGAGAAGACCCGCCTCTACTGGTGGGTGCCGGGCGATGCGGAGCGTGACATCGCCCCCAGAAGTTTCGAGGCGTGGTCGAACGTCGATTTCCTGTATCTGGGAGGCTTCGGGGCCTTCGAGTACGACGGCATCGAATACTGGCTGATCATGGGTGTCGGAGCGATGGACACCGAGGCCATGGAAAGATGGCGGGAACTCGCTGCCCAGCACGGAGTGGAGATCGAGATTCCGCAGAGTCCCGAGCTGCCGGCAGGCGACCCGGCCTACGTCGTGACCAAGGGCGACCCGGCCGACGACGAAGGGCTGGCCCTCATGGACGGCCTCCACGCCCTCTACGCCAAGGAGAAAGACCGGCTGATCGCCGCCTATGAATCCCGCGAACAGGCCCGCATCGAACGCGAGGCCTACCTCAAGGCCCACCCGCCGAAGCCGAAGGACCTCATCCTCCACTACTGGCGCGGCAAGCGGACGCAACCCCAGCAGGAGGGCTCGAAATGAAGCGTTTTCTCGTCCCCGGAATCCTCGCAGCCCTCGCCTCCTCGCTCGGTGCGGACGAGCCGTCACCCGATGTCACCTTCGAGCCGCTCGGTCTCGGCAGCTTCAGGCTCGACTGGACGGGTGAAGAAGGCTGGAGCTACTTCACCCAGTACTCGCCCGACCTCCAGAGCTGGCTCTACCTTCCCGATGTCTTCCAGGGCGTGGTCCACGATCCGGTGGACCTCACGCCGACGTATTATGATCCGGTTCTCCAGCAGACCTTCACCTACCCCGCGTTCTTCGTTCGGCTTAGGATGTCGGACTTCCCGACCCTTGATCCGAAGAATGCGGACTTTGACGGCGACGGTCTGAGCAACTGGCAGGAATTGACCGTCTGGGGCACCGATCCTCTGGATCCCAAGAGCGCGAATCCCTCCTTCCTCGACGGGCAGGAAGACACGGATCTGGACGGCATCTCCGACCAATGGGAGGAAATGCTCATTCTCCAGCTCGGCGATCCCGACATCGACGGGATTGATGACATCGACGAATTCACCGATGCGGACGGCGACGGTGTGGACGACTACCTGGAATACCAGCGGGGACTCAGCGGCTACCGCATCGACTCGGATGGCGACGGGTTCAGCGATCGGTTGTCGGTCGATCAGGAGCTGCACCTCAAGCTCGACGAAGGGAGCGGAGGGTCCGCCTCGGATGCGAGCACCGAAGGACGCGACGGAATCCTTCTCGGCTCGCCCGCATGGGCCGCGACCGGCGGAATCATGGACGGGGCTCTCCAGTTTGCCGGTGGCAGCGATGCGGTGGAGATTCCCGAATCCGCATTCGATGGACTGGCCGACCTGACGGTGAGCTTGTGGTTCAAGACGCAGGCCAGCGCCTCAAGCCAGGCTCTCCTCAGCACCGCGAACGCTGGGCAGGCTCCCGAGTTCGGGATCACCCTTGAGCAGACCACCACAGCCGCCGACACTGTCCGGGTGGACGCCGGCGGCGGGGAATCTCTCACATGGCTGCTATCTCGAAGCCTCGCGGACGGCCTCTGGCACCATGTCGTGGTCGTTCGGGACATCGCGGACTCGGAAGTCACCATCTACCTCGACGGCGCGGCGGTGGGGTCTCCTCAGATCGGGACGACGGCATTTGCCGCACTCGACGTCGAAGCCGCGACCCTCGCCCAAAAGCACACCGCTGTTTCGGCCTTCGATTCGGCAAGCGCGTTCGTCGGGCACTTCGACGACCTCCGGGTCTATTCGGCGATGCTCGAACCAATTCACGCGGTGGAGCTGTTCCAGCCAAACGACCTGGATCTGGACGGCCTGCCGGACGACTGGGAGATCCAGGAGGTCTCCAACCTCGCCACGCTGGCTGCGGCCGGGGATGACCTCGACGGGGACGGACTCACGAACCGCGCCGAGTTCGAGGGGGGCACCGACCCCGACGACTATTTCAACGGTGTCACGCCCGTTGTCGATCTGGTCAGCGGATCGGGTCAGACGATCTTCAACGGCCAGCGGACCGAAGACCCGCTTGTCTTCAAGGTGACCTCCGACGGCACGACGCCACTGGTCGGAGCCCCCGTGACCCTGGCGCATCTCGGCCTGCTCGGTTCGGTCGAAACCCTCGACGGCGACCGTCTCGCCTCGTCCCTCACCCTCACGACCGACTCGAACGGAGAGGTCTCGGTTCATTTCAAAGCTGACTGATCCCCCGCCATGTTGCGCAAACTCGCCTTTCTGCTGTTCCTCCCTTCCGTCCTGCACGCCCAGACGGCGTCCGTCGATGCCACCGCTGGCGGGGCAAGCGACTCGGTGGATGTCACCATCATCGTGGATTCCGACCGCGACGGTCTCACCGACGCCCAGGAGGCCGCTCTCGGAACCGACCCCGGCAACCCCGACACGGACGGCGACGGCCTTTCCGACAAGGCCGAAGTCGATGCCAGCACCGATCCCCTGGACAACCAATTCACCGCGAATCCTGACACAGTCGGGCTGAGAGACCTTGGCGGCGGCGTGAATCTCGCGAGCGGTTTGAGGGCGGCATGGGGTTTCGACAGCCTTTCCGGTAGCCAGTTTCTCGATACCTCCGCCAATTCTTTTCACGGCACCGTCAATGGATCGGTTTCTCAAGGAGCCGCCGGTTCCGGTCCGGTATCCCGCTCGGCTTCGTTCCCGGGGGCGGGAAACTACCTGAGCTTTTCGCCAAACGTAATCAACGGCTTGGCCGACAAGACGAAACTCACGTTTTCGTTCTGGTACAAGCAAGATCCTGTCACCGATGTTTTCTATCGGACGATCTTCTCTCACCAGCTCTCGAATGGTCAGGCCGTAACCATCGCGTATCGTTACTCTGGTGGCATTCCCCGGCTCGCTTTCGTGCAGGACTATGCCAATCCAGCGAGCGGCTCGGCCATTGTCGGGGTGACCTTCATACCCCGTGTAGGTGACGACAGCAACCCAGCCAATCCCGTTATGCGCCTCGATGATGGCGAATGGCATCATGTGCTTGTTACCGTCAACGGCAACAGCAAGACGATCTACGTCGATGGCGACTTCACGACACCTGCTCAAACCACCGCCGTCGGCTTCAGCGGGACCGGCACGAACACCTACCTCGGCAAATTCTCGTCGTTCAATGCCGCGAGAGGGATTGAGGGGGAACTCGACCAATTTCTCCTCTACAGCAGGGTGCTCAGCAGCAACGAACTCGCGGCGCTCTGGAATTACGATGCCGACGGGGACGGAGCCTCCAATCGCGAGGAGTTGGCCAACGGTACCGACCCCTTCCGCTACGAGATTGACGCCGACCGGGACGGCTTGCTGAACCACGAGGAAACCGATTCCGGCTTCGATCTGAACGGTGACGGCGTCATCTCGACCGCCGAGCAAAGCCCCTTCGGTCCGACTGACCCGAACGACTTCGACTCCGACGACGATCTGTTTGATGACTGGTGGGAGGCTACCTACTACAATCCTGGCAAGGTCGATCCGAACGACCCATCCCTGCCGGCCACCGTGGATGATCCCCTGACCCCTGGGGTTGATGAATCCGATTACGATGGAGACGGACTCTCGAATTTCGATGAGTTGCTTCACGGAACCAATCCCGACGAGGACGACACGGATGGGGACGGAATTCTCGACCCGGACGAGGTTGACTATGGGTCGAGCCCCACTGATGCGGGCGAAGTGCCGTTTGATCCATCGGACTTCTACGGCGACGAAGACCTCGGCTCTTATGCTCCGATTGGAGCCATCGACGTGAATGTGAAGGCGAATGAGGGAGATTCGCCCCTGGTGTTCGCTCGGGTTGGCGACCCCTCGTCGAGCAACTCGGAACGCTGGCGTCTGCTCGTTGGCGACAAGAAGGTCGTGGCCCAGACCTTCGGGGAACTGTCCGCAATCGAAAAACTTGCTCTTGATGCCACCGATTTCCACGAGATCCGGTTGGAGCACCTTGGAACCGATCCGGCCTACCTTCAGTCAAACAACGAACCCGACTACGACTACTGGGCTGCCGTTCGTCCGGCCCCGAAATCACCGTTCATTCTCTGTGACCTCCAAGGATTGCTCAAGGATCCGCTGGGCAATCCCGAGCAGGATTTCTTCAACGATGTCGATCCCGACCAGATCCGCTACAAGACCGCCTATCTGGTCCCCTTGGACAACTACTCCTGGTCGAACAGCTACAGCGGCGGCGATGCCGTTGGCCCCCGCCACCGCAAGGTCGCGCTCAATGGAAGGCCGATGCCCGATGAAAAGCCGCAGCAGGAAGAGGAGACCGACCTTCCCGACGAGCAGACCTACATCGACGCCTTCAACCTCAACCTGAATCACGACACCACTTTCGCCTACGTTCCTCTCGGAGCATCCGATCTCGTGCTCCAGGCCAGTGCAAGCACGGCCGAGACCGGCTTCTCGGACCGTTCCGGCCTGCGCCCGAACGAACGCTTCGATCTTCCCTTCGGTGTGGGTTGGACCTCTAGCCTCTGCTCCTACGTCGAGGTCGTCGAAACCATCGGAGGTGAGACCACCGACCCGGTGACCGTCAATGTGATCGACGAAGCGGGACGCCCGCAGCGTTTCGGCACGGTGGACTTCCAGAACTTCTTCCCCTGGCCCTCGACGCGGGTCGACAAGAAGACCTACCTCAACACGCTTTCGCGCAATGGGGATCGCTTCGTTCTCCAGAAAAAGTTCGGCAACACGCTGACCTACCAGAAGGCGAAAACCTGGTTCATGTACTCCACCGACCGGCTGGAGGGCAGCACGCAGGTCAAGCGTCACACTTATTGGCGTCTGACCGAGGCCCGCGACCGCTACGGCGTGCGCCTTCACTACAACTACGATGAGCCGGGCGTCCCGAACGAGGTTTCGCTGATCCCGCATGAGATCAGCTCGCCGGACCGGCCAAACCAGTTCCTCGTCATCAATCGCACCGCCGACTATCGCAGGGTGGCCTCGATCACCGACAGCCGGGGCAATGTGACGACCTTCAACTACGACACCACCAACGCTCTCGATTTCGAGACCGCCCCGAGCGTAGTGGGAGACTCGGTCGTGGTCCCCCGCTTGACCGGCATCACCTTCGCCGACAATTCCGCCACCAGCTACGGCTACCACGGGGGGCTGGAGGTCGAAGTGGACAATTCCGATCCGCAGAACCCGCGCACGACACTTCACTACCACGCCAACGTCGATTCCATCACCGACAAACGAGGCAACACTCACGAGTTCACCTACGCCTTCGATCAGACCAAGGAATACTGGGATTCAAGCGTCAACGGAACCCGGGCCGCCATTGATCTGGGCCGGCTGCCGTTGGACGTGAAGGAATACGTCGAGGACGAGATCGAGGCCCGCAACGATCCTGCCAAGGGATCGTGGAAAACGATGTACGGAATGCCGCGCCGGGTGACTCAAGTGACCTTGCCCGGAACGCTCGGCACCGCCTCCTTCTCCCCACAGGGAGCCATGCGCTTCGGGCAGACGGTCAGTTTCACGACCTTGCCCACGACCACCGTCACCGATGCGGTGGGGAACACGACGGTCTATGAGTTCAAGGACATGGACGCCGAGATCGTGGATGTCGATGCCACCTCAAAGTCGGTCAGCATGGAGTGGATGGTCTATTACCTGACCTCCGAGATCCATCACTACGAAGGTGTGCCGGGAACGGGAACGCTCCTCGGCACGGAGAAGTACGAGTTCGACAAGGCATCCGGCCTCTCCCTCTGGCGTTCCACCGACTTCTCGGGAAATCCCACGACATGGGAGTATGGCGACAACCTCGCCACGCAGCCGGCCGGACTGGGCAAGGAGGCCGCTTCCGTCACCATGACGAAGTGGGCCGATCCCACCGCCAAGATCGATGCGCTGGGACGGAGGGAGGAGTATGCCTACGGCCCATTCCGTGTGATGAGTCAGATCGACGATCCATACTCCACGGTCACGGATTTCACGGTCGATGGACTCGGGCGGCGGAAGTTCAAGAATGTGCAAAACGGCGGCTCCCTGATCCAGGAGCGATACGACTACGGCAACCAGCGATTCAAGGCGTTCCAGACCGGGATGACCACAGTCGCCTTCGCCAGTGTCTCGGGCCAGGCGTGGGAAACCGACCTCGTGACCAGCTACCTGCCCGACGACCGGGGGCGTCTCTGGAGGCAGGTCGTCGATCCTCAGGGACTGAAGCTCACCACCGAGCACACCTACGACTTCAACAACAACAAGACCTCCACCCTCGACCCGCGAGGCAACCGGACCCGCTTCGCATACGACAAGCTGAATCGTCTTGTCGAGGTCACTTATCCGAGTGCCGACACCAGCGCTGGCGAAGCGGTTACCACCAAGGAAATCTGGTATGACCCCAATGGCAACAAGGCTGCCGAGCTCGACGAGGAGGGTCATTTCACGATCTTCCACTATGATGCCCTGAATCGCCGGGTGAAGACGATCCGCGACATGGATGGGGCCGGGCTTCCCCAGCAGAATGCCGATGGACTCGTCGAGGAAGCCAACAAAGGTTCGGTGACCGGAAATGACCTGGTCACTGAGACGATCTATGACTCGGTCAACAATGCGACCCACACGATCGATCCCGAGGGCAACGTCATCTTCACCGTCTACGACGCGATCCGCCGCCCGGTCCACGTCTTCACCGGCCTGACCCTCGCGGACGCCGCTGATCTTGCCACCGCAACGGCTGCCGCCGCCGCTTCCACCGAGAAAACCCACACCGAGTTTCTCTACACCGACACCGGCCTGACCATGCCGGAAGGTGGAGCGATCAAGGGGAATCCGGGCAGCACCGCCTTCGACTCGTCGGGATTCAAGCCGACGGTCGCGATCCGCCACGACGCGGTAGCCACCGCCGGGGATACAAGCGCCACGCTCAGGACCTACGCCGCCTATGACGCGCTCTACCGTCCCGTCAGGACCGAGACCCAGTATGAAGCCTCGCCCGCCCAATACTCGGTCTCGACCACCACGTATGGGGCGATCACGAACGAGAAGGAGGCCCTTCAGGTCGAGAGCACGGACGACCGTGGCAAGATCACCCGGACGGTCATGGACGGTCTCCAGCGTGCGACGAGCGTCATCGATGACTTCGGGGGGCTCGCGGCCGAGAGCCAGACTGTCTATTCCAGCACGGGGTTGGCGTGGAAGACCATCGATGCCGAAGGGCGGGAAACCGAATCGGAGTATGATGCCGCCGGTCGTTCCGTCGGCGTCTGGCAGCCCGATCCGGTCAGCGGCGTGGTCAACCGCAACACCCCGAATGACCCGCTTCTCGGGTCACCCCGGACCCGGACGGCCTACGATGCCAACGGCAACGTCACGGTCTCCATCAATCCGCTCGGCTTTCGCTGGGAATACGAATACGACGCACGCAACCGAAAGGTGGTCGAGCGCCTGCCCACGGTGACCGAAACCGAGATCGTCGGTGGCCAGGTCGAGGAATCGACTCTCCAGAATCCGGTCATCGAGACCGCCTATGACGGAGTCGGCAACGTCCTCGCCGTGACGGATGCCCGTGGCCACATCACCCGCAGATTCTACGATCAGGCCTACCGGGTCACGGACGTTCTGAGCAACCCGGTGACCGGCCAGCCGTCGGACGATCTACAGAACCTCGGCGCGGACGACATTCGGGTCCAGACCGCCTACGACTCGAACGGCAACCCTGTCGAGGTTATCGACGGCAACGGCAACGCGACCCGCAACGAGTACGACAGGCTCAACCGGCTTGTCGCGACCGCAACGAATCCGAACGACGGCGACCCGAACGCACCGCCAGCCGCACCAAAGGCTGACGACATCGTAGTTTCCAATGAATACGATGACGCGGGCAACCTCGTGAAGGTCACCGACGGCGAGGGGCACGTCACCGGATTCCGCTATGATGGCCTGAGCCGGAAGACCCGAACGATCTGGGACGAAGGCAGCACGCCGAATGTCGAGCGGGTTGAGCAAGTCACTTTCGATGGCGTCGTCCAGCTCACCCGGACCGATTCACTCAGTCGCGTCACCACATACCAGTACGACGGGCTAAACCGCCTTGAGAATGTCCTCTACACCGGCGCGGCGACCGACAACCGCCACTACGACTACGATCTGGTCGGCAACCTCCTCGCCGTCACCTACCCGAACGATGCCGGATCGGTGCGGGAATCAGGTCAGCTTTTCGACAAGCTCAACCGCCTGATCGAGGAGACCTCCGCCGGGGCGACCCACGTCCACACCTACGACAAGGCGAACAATCGCAGGACGACCGTGTATGCGGGGACGGCGCGGACGCTGGTCTGCACCTACGACAAGCTCAACCGGCTACTCACCCTCACCGAGAACACCACTGAGGTTACGATCTACGGGTATGACCTGAACGGAAACATCACCCGCAAGACCCTGCCGAATGGAACGGAGTCCCGCTGCACCTTCGATGCCCTGAACCGGAAACTCGGTGAGACGAGCCTGAAATCGGGCGGTGCTGTCGTCTCGTCGTTCGATTACTCGCAGGCCCATGGTGGATACCCGACAGGCTACGACAAGGTCGGCAACGTCCTGAAGGTGGTCGAGCAGTATGGCCACGCGAGCGTGAAGGACCGCACGGTCACGAACGCTTACGACCGGACCTACCGGCTCGACACCGAGACGATCATCGAGACCGGAGGGTCAACCACCGTCACGGATTACGGGTATGACGATGCCAACAACCGGACTGGGAAGACCGTCACGGTCAACGGCGGCACGCCAACGGTCTGGACCTTCACTCTCGGCACGTTCGCCGACGGCTACAACAGCAACCAGATCAAGTCGGTTTCAGATGGAACAACGACCACGACGTTCCTCTATGACCTGAACGGCAACCGTAGCCAGAAGCAGGTCGGCGGTGTGACCACCCAGACCTACACCTGGGACCACGAGAACCGGCTGACGCAGGTCACGGACACGACCCTTGGGACCTATGCCTACTCGTACGACCATCGCACCCGCCGCGTCCTTCGTGACGAGAGTTCAGCCAGCGGCCAGAGCGACGACATTTCGTTTGCTGGCGGTCTGTCGGTCCAAGAATACCAGTCGGGCCAGACGAGTCCATTCGTCGAATACATCCGCGGCAGCGACTACGGCGGCGGCATCGGTGGCGTGCTCTACACCGTCCGAGGCGCCGCCCGCAGCTACAACGCCTACAACAGCCGGGGTGACGTGGTGAGCAAGACTGACGACAGCGAGGTCATCACCTGGCAGTCCAGCTATGAAGCCTTCGGCACGCGCACCCAGGAGCAGGGCACGACGGCTGACCGCCAGAAGGCCAACACCAAGGACGAGGACGCCTGGGGTGGGCTGAACGAAGGGATGCGCTATCGCGACCTGGAGTTCGGCATCTTCCTCAGTCGCGACCCGGCGGGCTTTGTCGATGGCCCGAATGTCTACACCTACGTAAGGCAGAATCCTTGGACATTCTTCGACCCGCTGGGGTTAGAGAGCGACAAAGATGGGGTTAAGATCACTCGAGATGGTCATCATGTTGCCCCAGTTGAGACTTGGCGCGACAACGAGGCCTTGAGTCCAGAAGTGCGTGAGCGACTTGATAGTCATCGAGTTAAACCTCCAGCGGGAACAGAGGCGCCTCGCCACGGAAATTCTAAGGCCCACATCAAATACACTGAGAAGGTTCGCGCAATCCAGCAAGGCTACATCGATGATGCTATCAAGGATGGATTTGATCCAAGCGGCCTCTCTGGACGTGCCGCGAAGGAATTTGCGGATGGAATGGTGGAGCAGGTGATGAAGGATGAGTATATTGCCAAGTTTAACTCAATAATTGCTCAGGGTGAGGGGTCGACGAAGAACCTGAACCAAATGCTCAAGCTCTACAATCAATCAGGGGGAAAGAGCGGGTGGTCAAACGCTTACAAGACAGCCTCCAACTGGATCGGAAGAGGAAGCAAGAAGCTCCCTATTGTTGGCGCTATTGTGACCACTGCCGGGATCGCCATTGGGGTTGCCAATGCAGAGACAGCACAGCAGACCAATGAAGCTATAATCAACGGCGCGTTCGACGCGACTCCCGCAGGTCTCGTAATTGATGCATCTGGCTTGCGCCACGTCGCTGGAGCGATGGATACCGCGGCTAGATTCAACAAGGATCCCAACTTCTTCTACAACGAAGGTAGTGATGGGAGTTGGAGCGGTAACAAGGCAAATGACCTCAAGAAAGGGTTAAATTTGAGAAAGCAACTCATACAGGATTAAGCGCAATGAGATTCAAATTCGTGCGTGATTACGCGGAAATATCTCCTCTAGTTGATGGTCCATTCAATGACCCTCAGCAGGATCCGGGATACGACGAAGACGAGTTCAATCGCGAATACGAGGCTGTGAGGGAGGGTATCCAAGCCATTGCCTTCGAGCATTGTGATGTGATTCGGGCTCCTAAAGATGCCATCAATGTCGGCCATCGAACAGGCCCAAGCCGAGGCATTGGACTTGTGGTGGAAGAGAACGCGACAGGCCAGCTCTCTTCTCTTATCGACAGGATCCAAAACTATCTTGAAGCGCTCCCGGAAAGTTACTGCGTGGCTATCAACCTCGTTCTCGATGAAGCCGGGGATTTTAAGGATTTGAATATCGGCATCACGCGGTCAGGTGAGATTTTGCTTCATGCCGACAAGGCTAAATGGTTCAGGGAAGTTGGTATCCACTGTTAAGCTGGCCGAATGTTCGTTGCGCACCGAATAGAACCTTTCCCGGAGAAAGCTTGGTCATCCGGCAGCTTTGAAGTCAGTTGCTTGAAGCTTGTAGCTGTCACGCGGAGATACCATATCCGGTGCTTACCTTCGGTGATCTCAGGTTCGAGCCATCGGAACGAGGCTGCCACATCAGGATCTGCGGCGAGGCGGTCGAGAGGGTGCATGCCTCCCGGCGGCGTCAACTGGCTCAGAACAAGGGGGGTGCGGAATCGTGACGGCAGGGTAAGGCGTTGGTAATAAACTGCACAACATTCTGCTGCTGCGGGTGCCGGACCGGGAGCTGTTTCTTCGGCGTTTCGAGGGCAAAGGAGGCGAGGAACGACTGCTGGACCACCTCAAACTCCTCTACTCAAAGAGCTACATCCAATCCCTTCGCAGCGAGCTGGCCGATCTGCGGGAGAAAGGAATGCATGAAGCTGCCGGGGAGCTGCTGGAACGGTTCCACAAGCGCTTTTGTAACTTGGAGATTTTTGTGAAAGAGCTGAAGGAACGCTTTTCACGCTGGTTCAACAAACACCACGGTCGGCGCGGCACTTTATGGATGGACCGCTACAAGAGTGTGATCGTCGAGGATGGTGAGGCGCTGCGGACGATGGCGGCCTACATCGACCTGAACCCGGTTCGGGCCGGACTTTGTAAGGACCCGAAGGACTATCGCTGGTGTGGTTACGCCGAGGCGGTGGCGGGGAGCAAGCGGGCGCGGCGTGGCTTGTGCCGGTTGTTGGAGCGAGCGCTGGATTCGTGGGAGGAAAAGCCGACGAAGAGTGACCTGACGGCGTCGGGCTGGTATCGGTGCTGGTTATTCGGCGAGGGAGTGGCGGTGGTGGACGAGTCGGGCCGGACGAAACGCAAGGGACTGGATCAGGAAGCGGTGCGGAAGGTGAAGGAGGGCGGCGGCAAGCTGTCGCGTGCGGAATTGTTGCGCTGCCGAGTGAGGTATTTCAGCGACGGGGTGGCGATCGGTAGCCGGGGGTTCATCGAGGAGTTGTTTCAAGCGCAGCGCGCTTGCTTTGGGGCGAAGCGGAAAGACGGCGCACGACCGATCCGTGAAGCGGAAACAGGGCTGTTCTCATTGCGCGCGCTGCGTGTGCAGGCGGTGGAATGAAGCTCGTTATAGAAGCGTTGTAGAAGGACACACCTTTCGTTGTACGAGCATTCGACTATCGCCCGCGCTCTCTCCATCCGGGACTTCCTCGCAGACACTTGGAACTACCGTGACGAGGCCGACGCCGGCGATCATCTCAAAGCCGTCATGAGCTGGTGCAGCCGCTCGCGGATGACCCCATTCATCGCCCTTGGGCGAAGCCTGAGACGCCACCTCGAAGGAATCCTCGGATACTTCATGAACTATACCACCTCCGCCGCCATCGAAGCCATCAACGGCCAGCTCCAACTCGCACGCCGCAGGGCCCGCGGCTACCGCCGCTTTGAGAACTTCCGAGCCATCGCCTACTGGATCGCAGGCGGCCTTGAAATCAAAACTGTCCATCCCTCAACCCACTAAATTCGGCGGGAGCGCCTTTTTTCTTTCTAACCCAAGTGAAAATAGCGAGTCGCCGAGACCTAAGAAAAATTTCGTCCGTAACGGACCGACAACCCCCTTTTCCCCGTCCTCCGGTCCAGCCCAACGGCTGTTCCAGGAGCCTCTCTCAGAAGCAAATTCCTAGCAGCTCCGGGCTTACGCTCCGTGGGAGCCTCTGCCTGGGACGGAATCCCGTTGGGATTCGTGAAAGCTGGAATTCACTCTCCACATTCTTCCGCCACTTGCGCGATAAACGCGTTGCTCAAATAAAGGCCGCCTTCCGTTCGCAATCGCTCCAACATCGGCCTGACATGCGGCAGCATGCCCTGTTGCCACGCCCACTTCACCATGCCTGCGGTGCCCGTCACACGCAGCCCTTCTTTCATGGCAATCGCACGTCCGGCAGCCTCATCCATCCAAACCAGAGGAACCCCGGTTTCCTTGGCAAGGACGATTGCCTCCGATTCCCCTTCGTCCAGGCGATCGAGGAATTCAATCACACGGGACCGGGCGGAGACGGCTGCTACCCGGATCCAGCCGGATTCTTTCGCCAAGTGCAGACGACTCAACGCCGCCGGATCACGCAGGCATTCCAGCTCCCTCCATACAGCCGGAGGAATGGTGACATGTCCCCACCGCCGTGGAATCCAATCCAGACAAGCGACCCGTGCCAGGGTCGAAAGCGGGGTCGTATTGCTTACCACCGGAACGCTCATTCAGGCACTCTCCTGCTTCCAGTGCTGCGCATCGACGACCGAGAGCTTGCGCCGGGACATTTCATCGAGGAAATCAAGGCGGTTCATGCCCAGCAGGTGCGCAGCCCGTCCGCTGCTGATGCGCCCCCGCGCCACCAATGAGGCTGTCGCTTCGATGAGCAATCCACGGTCTGCCGGGCCGCCCGCATCATCGAGCAGGAGCGCCATTTCGTCCGGAATTTCCAAAGTTACCTGCATGGCGGGAAGATACCACCAGCGGATCTTTCCGGCAACGTCCGTTTTAGGTGAACGCGAGGCGCGGTTCCACATAAGAGGCAAGGTTGATGCGTCATCGCCCGGGCGCAACCGCCTTGGGGTAGGGACGAGCTGGGGTCGGGGAATCCGGGGTAGCGAGAGGTTGCACCGCATGCCCTGGCTTTGGGACGGAGTCCCGATGGGATTTTGCGGTTGCCATTCTTGACAAGTGATCCGTGATGTTTGTGGAAATGAGAACCACGATCAACATCGACGACGATGTTCTGGACACGGTGAAGGCCCTGGCCAGCCGGGATCGGAAGCCGGTTGGCGAGGTGGTTTCCGCGATGCTGCGGCGGGCGGTGGAGCCTCCGGCGACGGCTCCTCGACTCTATCGCAACGGGATCCCGTTGTTTCCTGTGGGGCCGGATGCGGGTGTCGTGACGCCTGAGGCGATCAAGGAACTGCTGGAGGATGAACCGTGAAGGGATTTCTTCCCGATGTGAACGCCTTGCTGGCGCTGCTCGATCCGCGGCACCTTCATCACGATGCCGCCCATGAGCGGTATGCAGGCCAGCGGTCCGTCCGGCTGATCCTTTGTTCGCATGTGGTCAACGGAGTGATCCGGGTGGCCAGCCAGCCCCGCTATCCGAATCCTCTCGGCACCTGTGCGCAGGTTCGGAAGATCCTCCAGCTCTTTGTCGAAAAGGTGGAGCCGGGATTCTGCGGGAAAGATGTCACTCTGCTGGACGATGAGGTGCTGGTGCGTGCCGATGAACTCACCCCGTCGAGGGTGGGAGATCTTTACCTGCTCGCGCTGGAGATTTCCAGCGGCAGCTCGGCTTTCCGCGGCTCGGCGGTCGCCTTGTCGCGGGACTGGGTGCTGACCGCCGGGCACAATGTGGATCTCAATGACGACGGGCTGGTGGACGCGCGGTGGAGCGACAGCCTGCACCTGCCGGAAACGCCCGAGATGAGCGGCCATGTTTGGGAGTGGTGTTGGCATGGAGTGAAAGCAAGTATTGCCAATTTGTGCATCTGGTAATACCTTTCGTCCATGAAAACGATTTCGCTGAAGGTTCCCGATGAGTTGGTTTCCCGGATGGATGCGGTGGCCCGTGCCCGGCGGACGAGTCGTTCCGCGTTGCTGCGCGCGGCGCTGGAGGAAACCCTACGGGCTGCGGCCAAGGAAGCCGCTCCCAGCCTCTACGAGCGCAGTGCGGATCTGTGTGGCAAGGCCGGCAGCGGTCTGGGCGATCTGGCCTCCCATCCCAGGCATCTTGAGGGCTTCGGGTCGTGAACGAGGTGCTGGTGGATACGGGGCCGCTTGTGGCCTATCTGGATCGGAGCGATCGGGATCACGAGTGGGCGAAGAAGGAGTTCATGCGCCTCACGCGCCCGCTGCTGAGTTGTGAGGCCGTGATCGCGGAGGCGCTGTTCCTGCTGCGGCGCGGCGGCATCGATCCGGACGGGCTTCTCGATCTGATCGGGCGCGGCGTCGTGGTGCCGGAGTTCTCCCTCGTCGCCGAGATCGGTGCGATCCGACATTTGATGAAAACCTATCGCAACGTTCCGATGTCTCTGGCGGACGCATGCCTGGTGCGCATGGCGGAGATTCACGGAAAGTCCGCGGTCATGACCTTGGATTCGGATTTCACGATCTATCGGAAGTCGCGCCGCAAGGTGATCGCCCTGTTGTGTCCGGAGAGGTGAGAATGATCCTGCCAGATAAGCGCCATGAGTTTGAAACGTATGAATAGCTTCCGAAAAACGGTGTGCCTGGGTGGGGTGGTAGTGGCGGGGATTTGCCCATGGCTGCCTTCGCCCCAGGCTTCGGCATCGGTAACGGCGATGATCCTGGCGGGAGCTGAGTTCGATTCGCCGGCGGATGCGCCGAGCCTGCGGCTGGATACGGAAGGGGATTTTTCTTTCGTGGGTGCGCTAGAGATTTCCAACGGCAGCTCGGCTTTCCGCGGCTCTGCGGTCGCCTTGTCGCGGGAATGGGTGCTGACCGCCGGGCACAATGCGGATCTGAACGACGACGGGCTGGCGGACGCGCAGTGGAGCGGCAACCTGCACCTGCCCGGCTACGGGGTCTTCGGGGTGGCGCAAGCCTACACGCATCTTGGGTTCAGCGGCTTTGCTAATCCTGCCATCAACGACGACCTCGCGCTGCTGCGGCTGGCCGAGCCTCTGCCTGTCGGGATGGGCTTTCCCACCCTGGGAAGCGGCGCGGGCATCGGGGATGTCATCACGCTGGTCGGCTTCGGCCGCTCCGGCTACGGCAGCTACGGCTACACCACCACCGCCAGCCTCGATGCCCGGCGCTATGGGTTCAATGTGATCGACTCCTTCACCGCCGACGACGAGGGTGCCGGTGTCTTCGAGGTCTTCCGCTACGACTTCGACGCCCCCACCACCTTCGGCCAGCCCAGCGGCAGCCTGGGCAATGAGGTGGAGACGATCATCGGCCCCGGGGACTCCGGCGGAGCGGCCTTGCGCCAGATGCCGGACGGGAGCTGGGAGTTGGTGGGCGTTAACACTTTCACCGAAGGCTACGGCGGGAGGTTCGGCGACACCGGCGGCGGCGTGCTGGTGGATCCTTATCAGGAGTGGATTTTTTCGGTCACCAGGATTCCGGAGCCGGGTGCGGCGGGCTTGCTGATGATGGGGCTACTTCTGGCCTTACGGCGACATCGCAGGCATAGAAAGAATAGGAAACCATGAAGAGACCGGGGAAACTCCGGATCGTATCGCAAGGAACGACATGGCGAGTTGTTGGCAATGGGAACCGCCCTGTAACAGTTTAGCTGATTTTTTTGTAACAGTTTAGCTGATTTTTTTGATCAGGATGAATTGGAGAAAAGGAGGTCTTGAGCTTTCGCGGCGGTGGCGGTGAGAAGGTTCCGGAAGAGATCGAGGACGGAGCTCTTCTGGAGCTTCGCGGTCTGGGTCAGGCTGGTGAAAATGCCGATGTTCCGGGAGCCTTCCTCACTTCGGGTTCCCATGCAGACTTTGCGGAAGATCACCAACGGACGTAGCGCCCGTTCGGCATGATTGTTGGTGGCGGGTCCGTCAAAGCGGATGAATGCAAATACTTCGGAGTATTCGCGCGCACCGGGGATGAGTCGGTTCCTCAAGGTCTCAGCTTTGTGATATTCCAGAGGCCTTTCGCAGACGCGATTCAAGATGCCGAGTAATCGCTCGGTGAGCTTTTCCCTGGCTTTGAGTCCGGCCGGTATATCGATGGCGCACGCCAGTTTCAGCAGTCTCGCGAGCTGGTTGCAGAACCGAACGGCGGCGGCGTCGGGCTTCTTCATCGCGGCAAGGATCTGGCCGATCTCGCGGGCCGTTCTCAGCAGGTGGGCGAGGCAACTTTGGCGACCCTGGACTTCGATCGAGTTATAGGAGGCGTAGGCATCGGTGACGAGCAGGGCTTCGAGCCGTTCGCCGAGGAGCTTCTTTGCGGCTTCTGCCGAGCGGTGCGGATCGATCCGGAATACGGCGACGTTTTCATTGCCGGCATACCAGACGATCACGTTCCTGCCATCTTCGCGCCAGTAGGTCTCATCGGCATGCACGATGTCGCTGTGGCGCATCTTTTCGATGAGGTCGGCGCAGAGTGGTTCGCCGTTTTTGCGGGCTCGCTTTTCAAAGCCGAGCGAACTGGCGGGAACGAAGTCGAGCCCGAAGAGCGTGCTCATCACCTGCTGGACCTTGCGGTAGGGAAGCTTGATTTCGTGGCGCAGATAGAGGGCGGCGGCTTTGGCTTCGGGGCCGATGGGCGCGAAGGCCAGCTCTCCTTCGAGCTTTTCGAACACCTGCCTGCGGCAGCCGGAGCAATACGCGGTCTGGTGGATGTAGTTGGTGACGACGGTCTGCGGGCGCAAGACGATGTCTTCCTGGAGATAGGAGGTGGAGCCACCAAGTGAAAGATCGGTCGCTCCATGGCAATGGGGGCAGGTGCAGGGGGCCTCGACATGCACGGTCCGGTCAATGCGTAGGGGAACCTTGCGGGTCCATGGTGGATGACCTATCGGAGCACCACGCTTTTTGCCTCCGGCCGGTGATTTTCGCTTATCTCCACCTTTGCCCTTCGGGGTGGCCTGGCGTGACTTGCTGTTCTTGTGGCGTGGCTTGAAGCGGCATTGGTGAAGGCGTTTGTTCTCGGCTCTCAGGCGGTCGATTTCTGCGCTCTGTTCACGCAGTGTCTTTTCCAGCCCGGCGATTTCCGCCGCCATCTCATCGCGGATGCGCCAATGTTCGTGTTCGCGGATCCGGGCGCGATGGTGCTCGCCGAAGACCCAGGTGGTGGAAAGCCCCTGCAGTTCGGGGCAATGATCCCGGTATGGACAGACGAAGTCATGAGGTGCCTCCCTGAATCTGGCCATCAGGATTGATGGTTGGCTTTGAGCAGCTCCCAGTTGAGGTCGGCGAGTTCCTTGAGAAGTCCTTTCAGCTTCTGGTGGCGGCGGGTCATTTTTCGCACTTCGTCGACCATGGAGGTTCGGATGTATTTGGATCGGGTTTTCCCGAGTTCCTTGGTGGTGAGTGAGTATCCGCCCCGTGGTCCTTGAGAAGTAACCGAGCCGATGACGAAATCCAGATTGGCGGCGATCTCGCGTTCGAGACGCTGCTTCTTTTGCTGCTGATGCCAGATGCTTGTTCCCATATTGGTTTGAATTAAAATTAACAAGCGTAGATATACGCCTGTTAAATCCAAATAGAAAGCTCAAAATGTAGTGAAAAGCGAAATACCGCCGAAAACCCGAACAAAATATCCATGAAAACAGCTAAACTGTTACATTTTTTTGATCAGTAAAAAGGGGTCAGTAAAAAGGGGTCAGGAAAAGATTCTTGTAATATCAGCCTTGGTTTTCTGCAGCTTTCTGTCCTTGCTGATCTCATTTTTCATCCGGCTGCTTAGGCTGCTGACGCTCGTCTTGTGACCCATGTCGAGCTGCTTGGTGATCCATTCATGACTGAGGCTTATCCTTTCGGAAATCATCATCGCCATCATCGCCTTCCACCAATCATTCTTCCGCATCAAAATGAGATCCCTCTTCTCAAGCCCGAAGTGCTCGAGACCTGCTGCAATGATCGTCGCGCCGACCGACCGATCCCGGGCGGAGGCGTCATTCGTGTAACGCGGCGCGTGAATCGCGGGTGATTTGATCGAGATAATTTGTGGAGATGATTGGTGGTTTCGCGGGTTCGGTGGGGGTTTTTTTCGATTTGGGCGCGGGAGATCGGGGCAAAGAAACGGGTCCTGCGGGTGGCCCGGAGGGCCAGGCCCCAAAAGCATGGCCCAAAAACTGATGAATAAGACAGCCTTTCACCTTGTGAGGTCCGACCTCGACCTCTACCACGGTAGTTGAAACAGAATGTGTAATTCTGTTTCAATGTAGTATATCACATTAGATAAACAAGCAAAGCATTGATAGTGAGAATGTTACGGGTAATTTCATGGCTTGCGGTCTTCAAAAAAAGGAACTTGGAGGCTGTTGGTGATAGGGAAAATGGCCTGCAGAATTCAATTCCACTGCTGATCGTGATCGACAAACGTCTTCCAAAATTAAGAATTCACCACCAATGAAAAATTTCTGTATAGCCCTGATTAGCTGGGGTCTGCTTCTTTCGCTTCACTCACAGGAAGCCAACGAATCGGATCCGCAAGCCGCTGAAACGGTCAGCTCCATTCCTTTTCCTATTGCGGATGGAACGGCCACGCCTCCTGTTGAGAAAGCCGAGCCATTGGACTTAAGAATTCTCAATAGTTCCATTCACAGACGATACGTTGAACATGCTCCGGAAATGCCGGGGACTCCAGGAGCGAAGGGTATGATCACCATGACCATGAATTTGGTCGATGACCCGGGGCTTCCGGATCCGCCTCTGCCAGCTATCAATGACCCTTTGGATGATCCCGAAGCGCAGGCCAGGCTCGCAGAGCTGCTCAAGAACTACAAACGCACCGAACTCTTGTTTGTCTCCGCGACGGTCTGGGATCATGACCGTACCATCCTCACCGTTCATCCGAATGGGAAAGTCGAAGGTGCTGTGACTGCTGTTTCAAATCTGGACTTCAATCATTTCTCTGGTTTCTCCAGCTTCCGGGTGACCGATAGGGAGGGCGAAAATCAGGACTATAACCTCTTAATGGGAATCGGCAATGCGAGCAGCAGGCTGCTCGCTAAATGGATGCGAAGCGTTGGACAGGGATTCACGCCGCCTGAATTTCCCGAAATCCTCGATGTAGGCGTCGGAGGGCCGAGCTATGTCGTCGTTAAAGGTCCTCAAGATGGAGAAGCGGCAGCAACAATTCGAAGACTGCATGAACTCTACCGCAACGAGGGAGAACGAATGGAAGCGGCCTATCACGCAAGGGAAGCCGCTCGTGAAAAACGCAAAGCCTACCTGATTGCCAATCCGCCAGTGCCCGAGGACGTGACGATCAATTTTTGGCGGCGTAGCGGCCCATCCAATCTCGAGAAACGCTTGAATGGAGAGGAGACAGCCCAATGAGATCAATCACAAGAATCTCTTCAATTTTGGCTTTGGTCGTGCTTAATTACCTGCCAGTCGATGCGGAGAATCTTCCTCCTCAGCCACAAATATTGATTACTCAAGGCTCGAACGGCACGATCAATAGCTCGTGGGAAGGCGTCGCTGACCGAGTCTATTTTCATCAATGCAGCACGGATCTTCAAACTTGGGATTTCGCAATGATCATCGAGTTCGGAACGGGAACGAAGTATCTCGGCTGCTCGTCGACTCCGCCAAGGATGTTCCAACGCTTGGCCTACTACGATGACTCCCGAATTCAGAACGTGGAACAGGCCGGTCATGCAGATCCCGATGGTGATGGCATCCCAAGCGAATGGGAGGTTCTGAACGGCTTCGACCCGACATTGGCGGATTCGGAAGCCACATTCCTTCAATACGTTGCCAGCCTTTCGGCCTCTCCGGTTTCCTTCGAATTGCATACACCTCTTCAATGATTGCCTCTCCTCCTCCAGTCCGTAGTACTTTGAACGGTGCTCTCGCTATCGGGATTTTCCTTTCGATTCTTCATCCACGGGCATTTGCGTGTGATTCCTGCTGTGGTGACGATGATGGTGATACTCAGGCTCAGGTCACGACATCGGCGTGCGTAAACGGTGTGATTGTGTCTGATATCAGTCGGACCGGTGGAGGTGGCTACGAGCCTCCCGGATCGCCAGCTCACGTCGATACGGGTAATCGCAACATCGTAGGCAGCGGGACGAACGTGCTGACTGCTTCAAACAAGACGGCAATCGTTCCCATGAAGCCGGGAAAGGAATACACGGTTTCCTGGCAACTTTTGTCGGGCACCGCAGCTTCGCTTCACTCGCGTTTTGAGCCGAAGGGTTTGCCATCAGGTGCTATTTTCCAGATCGATGATGGAGACGGGAACGGCTGGAAAGAGCAGACGCGTATCGACCATGTTGGTGCGCAGGCGACGAATCCGTCAGCGGCGGTTCACAAGTTCCGTGTCCTTCCGCCGATGATGCGGGCGGGGGAGATCAGTCGAGTTTCGATGGCGGGGACTAAGTTCGAGATGCGGGCGAACCCGAATACGGACGGGCTAGCCTTGTTGGCAATAGACGATCCGAAGGAACAGAATCAGCAGCCGGCTCTTGATGTTGCATCGGCTCGGGTGACTTTCGGACTTGGTGCAGCGGAAGAAAACGGGGTGCCGATCACCGCTGGGCGCTTGGTGTTTGATGCGGATTTGTGGATTAATGGAAGTTCGAATCTGGTGATCAATCCCTCGCTTCTCTCCTATGAGGCCCCTGCTAATGTCGGCGTGGATCTGATTTTCGATGGCAACCAGTGGCTCCGGCAGGTCAAGGCTCCTGAGATATTGGCTGACATTGTTGTGATTTCAAACACAGCAGGGTCACAAATATTTGAGGTTAACATGTACCTGCCATCACAGCTTGGAACTCAGCCCGGGGCAAATCAACCTTGGCCGGTAAGTGGTGATCCAATTTCAAGTTGTCGTATTGAAAGAGTGAACTCTTTGGCAATCCCCGGCTACGGCGGTGCCACTCATGCGTGTCGCATCCGGCGGTATGAGGACACAGTCGAGGTGAGTGATGTGAGCATGGGAGGAAGGTTCACCTCGGTAAACACCTATGACAAGTTTGCGACAGTCCGCCAAGAGGGCGCTGAGACGGTCACCGTTTTCAATGAGCGCACTTTCAGGAACTCCACAAGCGGACCGTTCTACATTGCGGGAATACAGTATTCGACGAGCACAGGTGTCCACTATTTCCGCAAGGAAACGACCGAGACCAAGCGTGATGGTGTCCGAGTTCAAAAGAGCATCCGCGACTATCTGCTCCACTCGATTGGCGGGCCTGGGACTGGTAGCCCTCTCGGAGGTTTTGGTGATCTTCTGATCAAAGACGCGAACTTCAATACTGCTAGTACATCAGAAGTCACCGAGATCTATCCGAATTTCCACTACAACACCACCAATCAGCAACTTGGAGCCTATGGGGCCTACAATCCCGGAGCATTCGGTAAGCCCGCATTTCGTCTGCTGCCGGACGGTGGTTGGGAACTCTACGTTTATGATACAAACGGGGGGCTGACCAAAACTTATCGGCCCTTCAAAGGTCAGCCGACCGCGCCGCTTTCGGCGACCGATAGCAATTGTTTGCTGCAGACGACCGGCATGGAGCGAGATCCCTACTCGATTCTTCCGAACCCTGCACCTGCTGGATACGAAGACGCCCTCAAGGATCAGCGCGGAATAACCGAGGAAAAGAACAACGGAGTGACCGTCAGCCGCTCTCAAAGCTCATATGCCTCAGTTACCGTGAGCGGTGAGCCTGCCGTTAGGACCACTGACAAAAGCTATTTCAGCAATACTGAATGGGTCGAGTCCTCAACAGATACCTACCACCAAACCGCGTCGGAAGCATTGCGCGGGAAGCTTGCTGCGCGAACCCTTCCGAGCGGAGAAATGATGACCTACGGCTACGAGTCGGGTGATTTCGATGTCGGGAGCCGGACATTCACCAGTCCGGGAACCACCGGACTAGACATGCGCCGCAGTGAAACCCAAGGCACTTCGGCAAACCCCTCAGGCATTGCCAACAAAACCACTCGGACCCTGAGTGTAATCGATGCCGATGGACGACTGCATCAAGAAACACTTCAGATATTTACAGGTGGCACGACCTACGAATCCGCGACGGTCACAGACTATTTCTACGACGATGCCGAATCCCTGATTCGGGTGGAGAAAGACGGGCGTATCATCAGTGAAACCGATGCCGATGGCCTGACAACAAACCACACCGACGAAACAGGTGTGAAGAGGACCGTGGTGAAAGACCTGTCGGGGCGAACCCTCAGCGAGTCAAAGGAAGGTGGCCCGACCACCACCTACACGCCAAACGGACCCACAACCACGATTGCAACCGGCAGCCTGAGTCGCAGCGTCACAGTCGATCTGCTCGGCCGGACCACGACCGAGACCGACGAAATCGGCGCGACCCGCTCCTTCACTTATCCGAACGGGGGACGAGATCAGACAATTACCTATCCAGGAAACTTAGTGGTTAAAAGCACCCGCTATCCAGGCGGTATGCAACAGCACGAGACAAATACCTCGGGATTAAAAATCGTGCCGCAGTATTTCACCCATAGTGTTGTCACAGGAGGCAATCAGAAGCTCAGGACCGACATTGGCAGCTCGACCTCACCCCGCTGGACCGAGACGGTCGAGGACTGGCTTGGGCGGAGTAGAACCCTCACCATTCCCGCACCAAGCGGAACCGGAACCGTTGTCACTACCACTGATTACAATGACGCCGGACAGCAAGAGAGTGAAAGCTACAGCTCAAACACGAATCTCAATGCGAGGCTTTTCGAATACGACAGTCTCGGGATGCTCCATCGCGAAGGTATCGACATGAATGCCAATGGCACGCTTGATCCCGCTACGACCGACCGGATCATCGAATACGTTCAGTATTACGAAAAGATTGGACTTCTCTGGTATCAAGTCCGCGAAACTCTGGAATATCAAGACGACAATGACGGAACCGCCACCTTGATAAGCACAATCAAGGAACGCCTCAGTGGAAACTCCGGAGGCATTGCCGAACATTCCATCAGCATCGACGCCAACGGTCGGGAAATAGAGAACTCGACCGCCATCAACCGTACCACCAAAACCGTTACCCGCACCACAGAAGCGGGCGATATTTCGCTGCCCGAAATCGAAACGACTGTCAACGGCCTGATCAAAGAGGTTGAAGGCCCAACGCGCCCCATTGGTTACCAGTTCGACGCCGCCGAGCGCCTATGGAAGACGACCGACCATCGCACCGCAGCCGTCACTACGCGAAGCTATCTCGTCGGCACTGGCCAGCTTGAGTCAGTCGCGGACCACCTCGACAACACCACTTCGTATATTTACTATACTGCTACCCACAAGAATGCGGGACTTGTGAAGAAAATCGAGAACGCCGCACAGAAGAGCAGTTACTTCGAATTCAACGACCGTGGGCAAGAGACCCGCCAGTGGGGCGAGACCATCTACCCGACCTCCCGAACCTACACGACCTATGGCGAACTCGAAACCCTGAGCACTTATCGTAGCGGAACTGGCTGGACTTCAAATTCTTGGCCGAGCGCTCCAGGAACACCTAACACGACAACCTGGAAATACTTCACCGCGACCGGCCGCCTCGAATACAAGCAGGACGCCGCCACCAAAAAAGTCTCCTATACGTGGAACGACAACGGAGCCATCCACACCCGCGAATGGGCTCGCAACATCACCACCACGTACGGATACAACGGAGCCGGCGACGCGACCTCCATCACCTATAGTGATGGCATCACACCGAGTGTCAGCATCACTCCGAAACGCACCGGCCAGGCGCACACCATCACCGACGCCGCCGGTCTTCACACCTTCACCTACGAAGACGGCGGCCAGACCGACACCGAAATCATCTCTGGCAGCGGTATTCTAGCAGGAATCACCCTCGACTACTCCCACGCTACCAACGGCCTCGCTAAAACTCTTGATGTCACCACTGGAGCAACAACTCTCTACGAAACCGAACGAACCTTCGATCCGAAGACCGGCCTTCTTCAGCGCATCGAATCCGGCCAGGCCGCTGCCGACTACCGCCACCATCTGAAATCCAGCCTCATTCATCAGATCACCTTCAGTCACAACAGTCAGTCAGCACTCGTCCAAAGCCGCCGCTACGACGAGCTCAATCGCTTGAAAGCCATCACGCACTTCACTGCCGGGAGCAGTCTGACGCCAGTCGACTACACTGGCTACCAGCTGGACGAACTGCATCGGCGTGAGATCGCGACGCGTCTCGATGGCAGCTATTGGGACTACGACTACAACGACCGTAGCGAGGTCAAAGGAGCCGATAAAAAGCTCTCCGACGGCACCCTTCTCGCCGGAAAGCAGTTCCATTTTGACTTCGACAACATCGGTAACATCACCTCCAAACAAACCGGAGGCGACAGCAGTGGCGCGGGCAGACGGGTCTTCACCACCCCCGCAAACGACCTCAACCAATACGCCAGCTACGCCACCCCCGCCACCTTCGACATTCTCGGCCAAGCCCCAGCGAGCACGACCGTCACCGTCAACAGCATCGCCGCCACCTTTCAGCAGGAATTCTTCCGAGCCGAAATTACCGCAACCAACGCTAACACCAATGGCGATTGGAAAAGCGTTGTGACAAGCGACGGCACCAACACTCTAACAGGTAACCGCTATATCGCCCCCGCCAGCTTCACGCCCTCATACGATGACGATGGCAACCTCCTCGATGACGGTGAATGGAGTTACGCTTGGGACGCCGAGAACCGCCTTAAGACTATCACCCGCACCACACGCGCTCAAAATGCCGGAGCACCTTATCGCAGGTTGGAATTCACCTACGATGCCCAACACCGCCGTATCGAGCGCCGCGAATACCACGCCCCCACCGGCCCCGTCATCAACACCGAGCGCTACCTCTACGAGGGCTGGAACCGAGTCGCCATCCTCAACGCCACCAATCAACCCCTACAGCGTTTTACTTGGGGTGACGACCTATCCGGAACCCCGCAAGGAGCCGGAGGAGTTGGCGGCCTCCTCTGGATTGAAGATGTCTCCAGCACCACCACCCACCTCGTCTGCGCCGATGGCAACGGTAACATCACCAGCCTGATCAACGCCACCACCAAAGCGATCACGGCTGCCTACGACTACAGTCCCTTCGGCGAGACTATCCGCCAGAGCGGCCCCTACGCAGAAGCAAACCCCTATCGCTTCAGCACCAAGCCCAGAGATGCTGTAACTGGCCTCCTCTACTACGGCTACCGCAGTTACAAGCCAAGCTGGGGCGTGTGGTTGAATCGGGATCCCATTGGTGAATCAGGTGGGGAAAATCTTCACGGGATGGTAATTAACCAAGTGTCCAACGCGGTAGATTATCTAGGGTTGAAAATTATTGCGAGTTCCACACCAGGTAACAATACGAGGATAGGGTCAGCCCTTGGGGGAATGAGGCACCGAATAGTTCCCGCTATTGCTGAGGCGAAAGCTGAACTCTCGTGGGTCCAAGGACGCTTAGCATTCAGTAAAACAATGGGCAGCAAGTCCTATCGGCTAAAATATGAGAGAGATGTCAGAAAAGTGTTATCAACACTTTTTATCATCAAGAGCTACTTGGACGGACGTGGTCGCGACATTACGATAAAGACTCGGGCGTTGGCTGTTGGAGAAGCTGCTGAGGCGAGTTTTGTCACTAGCCAAGAATACAGCGAAAGTGTGATCCAGGAACTCGCGAACCTTATTGGTAAAAAATAAATCTTAACGACGATCCGTCTGCCGGTATTTCTGCATGGAGCTCAAGAGAACTTTCGGTCACTATTGGACACGAGCTTTCACACATAGCATCTGACAACAAAGATCACCGATTGTCGGATGATGATATTGTAGGTTACTGGAGAACAAATCTTCCTAGGGTGGGAGAAAAGTGTATAGTCATTACCTATGGGGTGCTTGTTTGGACAGATCACGAAGAGGTTGGTAGGATTGTTACAGATAAGTCAGTCCAAGACGCTTTTGCGAGTAAGCGAAAAAGACTAATTCACCCTGTTGAATCAGAAATGAGAGATAAGCGTTATTAATCTAATTTATATTGTCTATGTTGATTTCCAAAAGGAGTTTGGTAGGTGCGTTGGTATTGCTCTTTGGGATATTGTTGGTTTCTTATTTGATGATCGACACAATGCACCGTAGGAATTCTGATAAACGGTTAAATCTTCAGGCTCTTGAGCGAATGGAGATTATCCTTCAAACAATTGGCTCAAAAATCGATTTAGAGCAAGGTCTATCAAGCGTAAGTCCTGATGCGGACATTGTTGAAAATTCTTTAATTGAACAAGAGAGCTACCTTTGGATATCGATAGGAGCGCAGGGACGGCTTGAGGCTAGTGACCCTTGGGGTAACGCAATCTATTTTTATGTTATACCTAGCGAGAACCTCGTGGTCGCTAGATCCGCTGGTGCTGATGGGGTTTTTAATAGCCTGGATATTCATAGCGATGATGATGTAGTGATCGCCGCCGATTGCTTGAAAATTGTGGGTAAGTAAACGACGTGGTTGAGCCGTTGTGCTATACCATTCCGATCACTGCTGTCCAAAACAGCGGTGAGTCATGGGTTCGGCTTCTGATTCGAGGCGGTTTGGGGGTGGACGGCGGACGCTTTTTGGAACGGTGATCTATCTATTCGGACTTAGTATGTCTGCATGCCGTCCAAATCCGGTTGGATTGATATATCCGGTGCCGGCTCGGGAGGTTGAATAAAGGGATCGTCGATCCATTTCCACAAATCATTATGCGTGAAGAGATTCCATCGCAGCGATGCGAGGCAGTTTCGCGCCAAACGAAGTGGGTTCCACAAAAATGTAAGCGTGGTCTGAAGCGCCGTTCGTAAGCGGGGTAAACGCGGCCACCTTGACAGCACTCAGGCGGCGCGGTCGCGGCCGGTTGATTTCCTGCGGGCGGCAGCGATGCGCGCGGGCGTGAGCGTGGCGATGACCTCCGGGTCGGTGACGCCGGGAAGGACGCT